>NZ_JBGOOI010000016.1:0-84220 GCF_041439605.1 Vibrio sp. 1F169
CACTTACTACCGTTTTTGTTTTGAGTTCCCGCTAATCCGCGATGAACCTTTTTTATTGGCTAAAATCCAACAGCTAATTGAAAGTGATACTCACTTGAATATTTTACAAGATTACCACCCGTAACTTTCCTTTCTTGGCTCGCGGATTAGCAACAAATAAATCTGACCGACATTTACACAACCATCCACTAGCAAAATCTAATATTGCATATTTAACGCATGAGAAAAATGAATCGCCCGATAAGAAAAGATATAGAGAGCAAAGTAACGAACACAGCAAATGTTTCATTTTATGTATTGCTATTAATGATATTATAATTGGGTAATTACACTACATATCAACACAAATTTGAGAATAAAATAATGTGGAATAGATTAAACAAATCAATGATGTTCTGCCAGATGATGTTCGGACTTTCGTTCTATGGCGTCATGGTGATCTTGACTCGTTTCTTCCTTGAAGATCTGAACTACAACGAAGCCGACACCATGATGGTTGTTGGTGCTTTCTCTGCAATCGGGCCGCTATTTGCTATCGCAGGCGGTTTCATCGCCGACAAATTTTTAGGCGCATACCGATCATTGACCATTGCCTTTCTCGGATTCGCAAGTGGTTATGGTCTACTGGTACTCGGTGCCGCAGCGACTAATGTTCCAATGGCTTTATGTGGTATTGCTTTAGCGAGTTATGCGCGTGGTTTGATGTCCCCTTCTTACCCAAGTCTTTACAAACGCACGTTCAAAACTCAAGAAGATTTCGAAAATTGCTACCCAATCAACTACTCAGTAAACAATATTGGTGCTCTATTAGGTCAATACCTGTTCCCAATGCTAGTGCTAGTTGTCGGTTTCCACGGTGGCTTCCTTCTCTCAGGTGTTCTAGCCGGTGCTGCACTTCTGATGATGCTCTTTGTTCGCAAAGGCCTTGTTGAAGCAAGTGCTGAAATCGACCAAAAACCAGTTAGCACGAAAAACTGGGCTGCGTTCCTCGGTCTTTCTGCTGCAATGATTGGCTTGGTATTTTTCATGTTCTCTAACATGGATATCGGCCAGAACATTGTGTACGCGATCGGCGCAGCAGCAATCGTCTACTTTGTCTCTTTGATGATGAAATCGAAGAAATCAGACATGCTGAAAATGGGTACTATCTTAATCATCACATTCCTGACGACATGCTTCTTCGTGTACTACGGCCAAATGATGACGTCGATGACAATGGTAGCGATCAACACAATGCGTGGCGATCTACTCGGCTTCATCCCTGTAGCCCCAGAAGCTTCAATGGCAATGAACCCACTTTGGTGTATGGTTGCAGGCCCTATTATTACGGGTATCTTCTCTAAGCTAGAAAAGAAAAACATTCACTTCTCTACCGCAACCAAAGTAGGTTTCTCTTTCATTCTGACGGCGATCGCTTTCGGTATCTTAACGATGGCAGTAACGACCGTAGGTGAGGATATTCTGATTCGCCCTGAAGTGTTCTTAGCAATCCACTTCTTCCTGGCATTTGGTGAAGTTATTGTTGGTTCTATGGTTGTAGCCTTCATTCTGTCTGTTGCACCTAAGCACATCGAGAACTTCTCAGTAAGCTTATTCTCTGTAGCAATCGCAATGTCAGGCATTGTTGGTGCTGTATTCTCAACGTCTATTGCACTTGAGAAAGGCCAAGAGATCACACAAGAGATCGTTCAAACGGTTTACGGTGATTACTTCCAACTATTAACGGTTTTAGCCGTTGTCATGGTCGGTATCGCGATGGCTGCATCGTTCATTATTCGTAAGATGCTAGACGCAGCGAAAGCTGCAGATGAGACGATTGAACTAGAGCAAGCAAACAGCTAATTCTGCTCACGTTAACACAGCTTTAATACGCCAAGCCCTTTAGTTTTCTAGAGGGCTTTTTTGTCGGTATGGATGCCAGGGTAAATAGATTGGTGATTCAAGTTACGTTGCGCTGTGTAAATCAAAGTAAATGATAACTATTAGTATTGAGTGTTTTTTAGTTCAGGATTATGATGTCGGAATCAAAACCTAAGAGAGCCTTATATGAGCAAGCCTAGCCCTATCACATTAACTGTTACTCAAACCTCAACCATTACACCGAACATGCAGCGTATAACGCTTAGCGGTGAAGGATTAAGTAAGTATCCAACCGAATGTGCCGGCGGCTACATCAAGCTTTTGTTCTCGCCACTCGGCACCACTGATTTGAGCCAACTGAACGAAGGTGAGCGCCCAACCATGCGCACTTACACCATTCGTCAGTACAACCCTTCAGAGAAGTTTATTGAGGTTGATTTCGTTCGCCACATCACTACAGATTTGCAGTGTGGTTTTGCAGCAAGGTGGGCAATGAACGCGAAAGTGGGTGACACAGTTTCAGTGGCTGGCCCAGGTTTAATTCAAGGACTTAACCTAGAGTCAGACTGGTTCTTCTTAGTTGCAGATATGACATCCCTACCTGCGCTTTCTGCAAAAGTAAAATCGCTTCCAGAGCACGCCGTAGGGCACGCCGTCATCCAGATCAATTCAGCAGCAGATAAACAAACGCTTGAAGCACCTCAAGGTATAAAAGTCACTTGGTTAATTGAAGATGAAACTGAAGAAACACTTTCACAAACGGTTCGCAATTTAGAATGGTTAGACGGTCAGGTTTCGATTTGGACAGCGTGTGAATTTGAAAGCATGCGCGAGCTGAGACAATACTTCCGAAACGAAAAAGAAGTCGCGAAAGAGAACATCTACATTAGCAGTTATTGGAAGCGTGGCGTCACTGAAGATGGCCACAAAGTGTTGAAGCAACAAGATGCTCAAGCTTTAGCAGGTTAAGTCTGTTACTACATACATCTTTTTGCCAGATAAATAAAAACGCCCTTAGCGAAGTTCATCTCGTTAAGGGCGTTTTAGTTTGAATCCAATGAAGAGCAAAGCCGAAGTGTAAGATTAAATACTCTCTCCCACTTCAATCTCGTAACCGAGATCCAGCTTCGCCACCCATTCTTTGTTGCCTTGTAGACGCGCTACAACTTGCTGTGCAGCGACTTTACCGATCTGCTCCCTTGGTGTTACGACAGTCGCTAAACGCGGCGTCATCGCCACTGTGATGTCGTGTCCGTGGAAACCCGCAATCGCCATCTTCTCGGGTACTTGAATACCACGTCGTACGCATTCGTAAAAAGCACCAATGGCCAAATCATCGTTAGTACAGAAAATACCATTCACTTGTGGGTGTTTCTCAAGTAGCTCGCCAATCAGTTTAGCACCAAGAGTAAACGAGGAAGCGTCTTCCGTTTGCAGTGTCACAGGCGTTTTATCGGCTTCTTGCATTGCATGCTCGTAGCCCGCCATTTTCAAACGAGTACGTTCATCCATACGTGCTGCTAAGTAAGCGATATTGGTGCGCCCTCTCTCGAGCATGGTTTTGGTCATCGCTCTAGCCGCTTCGAAGTTATCAAAGCCAACCGCTTGTTCTATTCTTGGCGACACTGAATCCATAATCTCAATCACAGGGATAGAAACAGTCTGCAACATCTTACGCGCTCTATCGGTGTGCACGTTTTCTGAAAGGATAATCGCATCCACATTGTAAGAAAGCAGCGAAGCGATGCTCTGCTCTTCCAGTTCTGCGCTGTAGCCATAGTGGGCAATCATGGTTTGGTAGCCTGCGGGCGCTGTGACTTGTTCAATGCCACGGATAACTTCAGCAAAAACTTGGTTGGTTAACGAGGGAACCAAAACACCAATCGCATTGCTTTTTGCGTTGGAAAGAATGTCTGGTGCGCGATTAGGAATATAACCTAGCTCGTCTACTGCAGCGCTGATCTTGTCTCGCAGCGCTTCTGACACTTGAGAAGAGTCTCGCAGGCAGCGACTGACGGTCATTTTAGTGACACCAACGAGGTTGGCAACATCTTGTAATGTGGGACGTTTCTTCTTATTCGACATAATTAGTAATTATTATTTTTGAGTTATGTTACTGGTAATAGTGTATCCGACTGACGTGGAATTTGAAGCCTAATTTAGTAAAATGTTGATACAGTGTCATAATTACAAACGCCCTCTTGTTGAGGGCGTTATTGATTGTTTAAGCGTTCACTTTTACTTCAGTTCTTGGAGACTGACTCCAAGTCACGTGAAACTTTTCTGCTTCATCTCTATCGACTCGCGAATAAGTATGAGAACCAAAATAGTCACGTTGCGCTTGCAGCAGATTTGCAGGCAACACCTCACAACGTAATGAGTCGAAGTAACTCAGAGCAGAGCTGATTCCCGGCATCGGCACACCATACAGAGCTGAGTTCGCTACCGCGATGCGCCAAGCAAGCTCACGCTCTTCCACTTGTTTGATGAAAGCCTCATCAAACAACAGGTTCGCCAGCTCAGCATTTTGTTGATAAGCCGATGTAATACCTTGCAAGAAAGCGGCACGAATAATACAACCCGCTCGCCAAATCTTAGCTATTTGAGTGAAATCGAGATTCCAACCCTCTTTGTCTGACGCTGTCTTCAATAAATCAAAACCTTGGGCATAAACAGACAGTTTGGCGCAATATAGGGCATCGTGAAGCTCAGACATAACCTCGGCTTTATCCAGCTGACTAGCATCAGCAATACTGCCTTTTAGAAGCTGACTACCTTGAATACGTTGTGATTTTTGACCGCTCATCGCACGTGCATAAACCGCTTGAGCAATGGTTGGAGTTGGGCACCCTTCCTGAAGACTGTTAACTGCTGTCCATAAGCCTGTGCCTTTTTGGCCAGCCTTATCAAGCACAACATCAACAAATAGCTTACCCGTCGCCAAATCTTCTTGTTGAAGAATATCGGCACTGATTCCCATTAAGTAACTATTAAGTACACCGTTGTTCCACTGTTCGAAAACTTGGCCAATCTCTTGAGCTGGCATTTCAAGTACATCACTCATGAAATGGTACACTTCGCAGATAAGCTGCATGTCGGCGTATTCAATGCCATTGTGAACCATCTTAACGTAATGCCCAGTGCCCGAAGGTCCAACATACGCCGCGCACGCTTCACCCGCTTCAAACTGAGCAACCGGTAGACCATTAGCATCCACTTTTGCAGCAATCGCTTCCCACATCGGTTTCACATATTGCCAAGCTGATTGGTCGCCACTCGCCATCAGCGCAGGGCCAACACGAGCGCCTTCTTCACCACCAGAAACGGCGGTGCTGAAGAAACGAAGCTTGCCTTTGTAGCTCACTTCGCGTGCTTCGGTATCTGTCCAAAGGCTGTTGCCTGTATCGATAACAATATCGTCGCTCTCTAAACCGGCTTCTAGCAAATTACTCACTACGATATCGACAGGTTTTCCTGCAGGAACGGACAAAGCGATTACACGCGGCTTCGCTAGCCCTTGCAGCACATGCTTAAGGCTAGTCCCTTGTGTGAACTGACCTTTACCAGTAAACAATTCATTAAGCAGCTTTGCTTCTGAACTAGCGCGCTCAATGTTGTCTGTATTCAAATCAAAGCCAGCAACGTTAAAGCCGTTATCCAGTAAGTTGAGTGCAAGGCTTTTGCCCATAACGCCTAAACCAATCATCGCAATGTCGTTTTTTAACTGAGTCATGGTTTAGCCTATCTGCTTAATTTGTTTGAGTGCACTTTCTACTACCTGTTCGACATCTTGTGAGATATCAACAAACAACGCATCGGCTTCATTTGGTTCAACCAAGGTTGCGAACTGGCTTTTCAACATTTCTTGACCATTGAAGTAATGGTTCTCGCGCGCTTTGTGGCGGTTCCAAATGGTGTCGAAGCTACCTTGTAGGTACACGATAACTAAACCTTCATTGTTCTTTCGTAGAATGTCGCGATATTGAGGTTTCAATGCAGAACAAGCAATCACAGCACTTGGCTGCTCAATGTATTGTTTGTTGAGTGTTTCTAGCCATCCTTGACGATCTTCGTCAGTCAGCGGAATACCTTGACGCATTTTTTCTACATTGCTTTGCGGATGGAAGTCATCGCCATCAAAGAATTGAAGCTCTAAAGCCTGTGCGATGCGGCTACCAATTAGGCTTTTTCCGCATCCAGATACGCCCATCACGAGTATTTTTTTGCTTTTCATAAGGCAAGCCTTCCCTAAGCCCCAACTAAAACAGGGGCTGACAATCGAATCTAATAGTTAAACTTGTGTTGCTGTTTATCGGTTCCTGAACGTTAAACTCGCTCTGGAACCTTTGCTGTTATTGCCACCAAAGCGCGAGCTGAGGGAAGATAATAACCAGTGCCAGAACCAATACTTGAAGGGCAATGAACGGCAGTAGTGAAGAGAAAATCTCACCTAAGCTGATGTCTTTTGGTGCTACCGATTTCAGGTAGAAGGCCGCGGGACCAAACGGTGGTGACAAGAACGACACCTGCATGTTTAGACAGAACACAACGCCGAACCATACTGGGTCAAAACCAAGGCCAGTGATGATTGGTACGAAGATTGGCATTGTTAGAAGTGCTACACCTACCCAGTCAAGGAACATGCCTAGTACCAACAAAATAGCCATCATGATTAATAGCGTTACTGTCGCGTTACCGCCACTGAGCGCAAGGATGGTTTCTTCAACAAAATCAATGCCGCCCATCAGGTTGTAGATACCAACCAATGCGCTTGCACCGATACCAATCCACATGATCATGCCGCAAGTACGCATGGTTGCGATGGCACTCTCTTTCAGCATGTTGTAGTTCAGCTCACCACGGATTAGTGCACTGATCATGATGCCAACTACACCCAAAGCAGACGCTTCTGTTACTGATGCGATACCTGTGTAGATACTGCCCAAAACCGTTGCGACAGAAAGTAATGGGAAGAACAGAGCTTTGAAGTAGCTTGGCTGATTGGCGATGTCTTCTTCTGTCTCGTCATCACTTGGAATTGGCGCAAGAGAAGGGTTGAGCTTACAGCGAATCAATACGTAGCCGATGTAACAGCCCGCAAGAATAAACGCAGGTAGGAAAGAAGCTTTGAACAAGTCGCCGATCGATACGCTGGCTGTCATACCGTAGATGATCAGTACGATACTTGGCGGAAGCATGGTACCAAGTGCGCCACCCGCACAGGTTGTACCGATAGCAAGCTTACGGTCGTAACCTAAACGAAGCATTTGAGGCAGAGCAAGAATACCCAGTAGTACCGTTTCACCACCGATAACACCTGACATCGAAGCCAGTAACACAGCTACCAATAAGGTTTGTACCGCAACACCGCCACGAACCTTACGGCCGACAGATTTCATTGCATCAAACAGATCACGCGCGATACCCGAACGGTCTAGTAAAGCGGCCATCAATACGAACATGGGAACGGCAAGGAAAACATAACCAGAAGCAAAGCTGTAGGTACGGCTTGCGATCAAAGGTAAGGCATCAGGACCAAACCAACACAGAGTGAAGAAAATCGCGACAAAGCCTGTTACGAACGCTAGCTGCATACCGGTCAGTAGCAAACCAATCATCATAACCAGCATGAGCAAACTGCCCCATGCGATACCAATAGAAGATAAATCAAACATCGTCATTCTTCCTTAGACCCATCAACTCTTGGATTAGGTGCAATACAAACTGGACAACAAGAACACACAAAACGACAAAAATCAGGCCTTTCAGCAACGCAGGATAAGGCGCGTTTAACACTGAACCTGATGTTTCAAGGCGGAATTCACCCCATGGTGCAAACCACGCTTCTTCCGCAGTGAAGTAAGCCGCGTAAGCGAGCATGCCAGCAAAGGCCAAACCAACAATGTGGTGAACAAGATTAAGATATTTGCGTGCTTGGTTAGACACTGAATCGTAGATAAGAACCACACGTACATGCTTATTCGCAGCAAACGCGTAGATACCACCAATAATGAATAAAGAACCACCGATGAAAGAAGCTGTTTCATGTACCCATGTGGTCGGGGCATCGAATGCGTAACGCATCACAACTTCATAAAATGAAATCAATACAGTAAAAATAAACAACCAGCTAACGAGATTACTGAACTTTATAACAAAACGATCAAGCGCATTTCTTGGTTGCTCGTCGTTTTCAGCTGGGGCGTGGGGGATTTTATCGGTCATGAGCCAAATTTCCTGGGAGAATACGGGAGAGCAGAGCCCTCCCCCGTCAGTAAACTAAGTTTGAATTACAGTAAGCCGTTTTCTTCTAGGAACACAGTCACTGAGGTGTAAACTTTCCCTGCGTTATCAGAACGCTCTGCAAATACCTTCCATTGGCCTTTCGCGATTTCACGGAACTTCTTACGCTCTTCTTGAGACCAGTCGTGGATAGTAATTTCTGGGTTCGCTTGAGCTTCTTTCAGTGCCGCTTGGTCAGCCATTTTCAGCTGAGTCGTCATGTCGTAAGAGAAGTCACGCACTGATGTTTGCAGCATTGTTTGTAGATCAGCTGGCATCTTGTCCCATTTCTTCTGAGAAACAGAGATATCGATTAGAGGCAGTGAGTGGAAGCCCGGTTGAACTGGATGTGTTGCAATATCGTTCATGCCCGCTTTTTGGTTGGTAGAGAATACCGTGTAGTCCGCGGCATCAATTACGCCTTTGCTTAGGCCAGTAAATACTTCAGAACCCGGCAGGTTTACTGGAGTTGCACCCGCGGCTGCAAATACTTGTTGAACTAGGCCCTCAGGCGCACGTAATTTCAGGCCTTTAAGATCCGCAACACCATCGATTGGCTTTTTAGAAATGAAAGATTCAACACCCGTCGTAGAAGCACCAACAAACTGAACGCCGTAAGGCTTGTACAGTTCGGTCATTAGCTCATTACCACCACCGTAGTTCATGTACTGAAGCAGTTGTGTTGTGTCTGACCATGCACCAACCATGTTACCGATAAGACCAAATGCTGGATCTTTACCAGAGAAGTAACCTGTTGCTGTGATGTGACCATCTAGGATGCCCATTTTGATCGCGCCTAGCGTTTCTGTGTGCTTAACCACAGCGCCTACAGGCAGAAGATCGATATCAATACGTCCGTTAGACATCGTCTCTACGCGCTCAGCCCACTTCTGCTGAACTTTGAAGTTCAAATCACCAGATGGATCTGAAGATTGGATTTTAAGTTTAAAGTCTGCAGCCATTGCTGAAGTAGCAAATAGACCAGTGAGGGAGGCAGCAATCAGCGTTTTAGTCAGAGTTTTCATTTGGGTATCCTTATGAGTTTCACAGAGTCCGGTTTGTAATTATATGTTACCGGTAACGTCAAGATGGATGTTACCGGTAACTTTACAACCTTGTCTATGAGAAAGATCACATCTTTAACATTAGTGAAACGTTTGCTATCAATAAGAAAAATGCGACTTAAAAGTCACATTATAGGTTGGAGGTGGGATTTAATTTCTTTTTAAGTCAGTGAGATAATTAAACCTGCAATGATAAAAACGACTCCTACACCACGTGTAACGTGCCACTTTTCCTTTAAAAAGTAGATCCCCATCACTACGCCGAAGATGATGCTTACTTGCCTAAGTGCCACAACCAAACTGACGTTCTCAGTCATGGTCATCGCAAACAACACCAAACCATAAGTCGAAGCCATCATGATGCCGGCCACAGTGGCTTTCTTTCGTAGTATCCACGCATTAGTAAACTCGATTCTTTGGTTGGTTACGAATAACCAAACACTCAGCGGAATCACAATCGCCCAAAACTGAATGCCTAGGTAGAAAATCGCAGTGTGTTTGTTAGTAACGATTTGTGTGCTTAGAGGCTCTAATAATAGAAGCGCCTCTTTATCAATGATCGAATAGCCCGTGGTACCAATAGCGGCGATTAACGCCCACAGCACGCCAAGGTTGAGATACGCTTTTAACCTAAGATCTGAAAACTGCTTAAGTGGTACAAACAAACAACCCAAGGTTATTAAAGTGAACCCAATCCATTGATTCGCTGACAATTCATAGCCGATCAACACAGTCCCTAAACCCACCATCAACACAGGCAGTGCTCGTGCCATTGGGTAAATAACACCGATATCAGCTTGTTTATAGGCCGCACCTAACCCAATCAAATAGATGATTTGACAGATCCCACTCAAGAAAACCAGTTGCCAAAATGGAAGTGAGATATTTGATAGCCCTACACTGTGAACATACCAGAGCAAGTAAGGTGTCAATATCGCTGCGGCGGCAAAGCCAGAGGCTAGGAAGAAAGACGAACCCGATCCTTGATTAGATTTACCTAGAACGTTCCAACCCGCATGAAGCAAAGCCGAAATAATCACGATTACAATGGCAGAGAATTCCATTTCATTCCTAAATTATTGATGAATTAGCACAACGGCTGACAACAGGTGATAAAAAAGGCCTCCGAATAAGAGACCTTTGAGCGTTTCAATTGGGCAATCCTGCGTAATTGCAGGTATGCCAACGTTATAACGTATGACTAGCGCTCTAGCTGTGCGATCGACTCAATGCTGATCGCATCATGACGCCAATATTCAATATCGCAATCAATCAAATCACCGTCTTGATTGTAATTAACACGCTCAACCACCATAGCCGGAGAACCCGAAGTCGCACGCAGAGCTTGCGCTGTTTCGCCCAGCAATGATGTTGTGCTCACACGATAACGTATCTTCTGATACACCACGCCAAAGTGCTCTCGGTATATGTCCGTCAACGACTTAGACAAGTCGTAGTCAAGCAAGTTAGGGAACAGTTCAGGTCGAATGTAGTTGGTCACATACACAACTGGCCTATCTTCAAGGTAACGAACTCTGTCTACTCGATAAACATCCGAAAAAGGTTGTAGCTCAAGAAGCCTAGTTGCTTCCTTGGTTGCTAACATGCCTTTAGCTGCCACTAATTCTGTTTTCGGCTTACGGTTCTGCGACAGAGCCATATTGGTGAAGTTCAGTGTTTGTGTTGGATCGTAACGCAGTGGCGCAGGAGAGATAAACCAACCACGTCGGTCTTCTCGATAAATTCGGCCTTCCGCTTCAAGTGAAGACAAGGCTTCACGTAACGTAACTCGTGTTGTATCAAACGATTCAGCCAGTTTGCGCTCCGCAGGCAGCTTCTGTCGTGGTGTTAACATCCCCGACTCTATCTGCTCTACGATGACATCTTTGATTTTTACGTACTGCACTTCATTTCCTTTTATTCTTGTTCTTGTCGTCAGCCACTCCTTGGCCAACTGCAATATAAAATAGTTCGTTAGCGTTTACGCCAAGCCTGGGTGCGCTTCTCGAATAACTTGTTGATTAACATATGAATCAACTTCGCGCTCGCTGCCGATATCATGATCATCACCGCCATGGCAGCTGCTGCACCCGTTTGTCCAGCATCATCCATATTCAGTACTGAAACTGACGCAGGTATCGTATCGGTAGAATACAAGAATACTACCGCAGATGTCGTGGTAAGTGCATTAATAAACAGGTATGTCGCAATATCTAAAATCGCAGGCAAACAAACCGGCACGGTCACCTTAAAGAACAGCTTGTATTGCGGTAGGTTAACCGAAGCCGCCGTCGCTTCTATCTCCTCAGGCAGCTGTTTTAATGCGGTTAATGCCGTCATGTGCCCTACCGTGTAGTAGTGAACCACGGTGTTGATCACCAAGAACGCCATCGTGCCATACAAAAAGTTAAGTGGGTTGCTCAAGTCATTAAAGTAGAAGATGTACCCCAAACCCAACACCATGCCCGGAACCGCCATCGGCACAACGCTGAGCATTTGCATTGCTTGACGAACTGGACCAAATGCTCTGCCTTTCTCAATGCAATATGCACCCAAGAAAATCAGTACCGTACCGATAATAGCAGTCCATGCGCCCAGCGTTAGAGAGTTGAAGAACGGCGTCCAACCATAAGTACTCATTTCTGCGAAGTTATAGTTATTCAAGGTGAGTGCTTTGTTCCAAGGCCAGAACGTGACCATAGAACCGTATATCGCCATGCCTAGCACGATAACAACAGCAGCAGAGATGATGGTGCAATAAAAGAAACACATGCCATCACGTAGAGTGTTTGGTTCAGGTTGGTACGCGACGGATCGAGTATCAAACAAGCTCTTCTGTTTCTTTTGAACCCAGCGATCCACTGTAAACGCAAGCAGCGCCGGCAATAGCAATAAAATACTGGTTACTGCACCCATAGAGAAATTCTGTTGCCCTACCACTTGTTTAAAAATATCAGTCGATAGAACGTTATAACTGCCTCCAATCACCTTTGGCACACCAAAGTCACAAACCACCAGCGTAAATACAACGATCAGAGTGCTGATCAAACCATACTTTGCCGCTGGTAACGTCACCATGAAGAAGGTTTTTAGCGATGAAGTATTGAGTGCACGTACCGCCTCATACAGACGAGCGTCAGACGTTCTTAACGAAGTGGTCAGAATCATCAAGGCGTGTGGAAACGTCCAGAATATCAAGCCCAGTGAGATACCAATCAAGCCATAAACCGAGTTGCCACCTAAGACTTCTTTAGCGATACCTTGATTACCAAATAAGAAGATCAAACTGATCGCTGGAAGCAATGAAGGAGCCAAAATAGGCGCTGAACCTAGCACTTGAAAAAGCCCCTTAAAAGGCATGCATGAACGAGTCAAAGCATAGGCATAGCCAAACGCTAGTACCCCCACGACAACGGTCACTAACAACCCAAGCGTGAACGTATTGCCTACCGATTGCCAAAGGCTTTGAGAAGCAAAATACGTTGCGAAATTCTGTAATCCTACAAATTCGCCATCTGCGTTCTGAACACTCTTTTTCAACATTGCCCACAGTGGCATCAGGATAAACAGCGTCATGAACACAGACAAAAAGGCCAACAGCCCAAATAGGATTACGTTGTCTTTACTTAATCGAGCAAAAAAAGGCTGTACTCGTCGTTGAATTAGCAGCTTAGATTGCATCATTTGAGTCGATTCCATGATTATTTACGCCGCCTCGTCTTTCATCACTTGCAGGCTTTTCGATGGGTAAGCTCTCAGGCCTTCTTGGTCAAACGCCACATAACGAATATCACTGCGACGCAGCTTCAATCGGTTGAACTCTTTGACTGATACATCGACGATGATCTCTTTCGCCGTTGAGTCATGTTGCAATTGACACTCAACACGATAAAACGCCCCTAAGAATTCGCTTGATACGATTCTCACTGGGAAGGATTCACTAAAACGATCAACAAACTGGATTTGCTCTGGACGAACGGCAATATCGAAAACATCACCAAGTTTTGGAGTGAGGTTATCTAAACCCGGCAACGGTAGCATCGACTCAGCAATACGTATCTTGCCTTGCGCTGCGACAGAAGCTTGAATGAAGTTCATGCTACCAACAAACTCAGCCACAAAACGACTGACAGGTTTTTGGTAGATCTCTTGTGGAGCACCGACCTGCTCGATAACACCGTGATTCATCACGACAATACGGTCGGCCATCGTTAGGGCTTCATCTTGGTCGTGCGTCACCATAATAGTGGTGATACCCAGCTTACGTTGCAGTTGGCAGATCTCATCACGCAGGTGTGTTCTTACCTTCGCATCCAACGCAGAAAGCGGTTCATCAAGTAACAACAAACCTGGAGAAAGAGCCAATGCGCGAGCCAAAGCAACACGCTGCTGTTGTCCGCCAGACAGTTGATTCGGATACTTTTGGCCGGACGTTGGTAAACCAATCGTCTCTAACCAAGACTCAACCGTCTCAAGGGCTTCTTTGGTCGACATGCCTTGGTTTTTTAGACCAATCGCAATGTTTTCTTCCACAGTGAGATTTGGAAACAAAGCGTAAGATTGGAACACGATGCCAAAGTCGCGCTTTTCTGGTGGCAAGAAGGTCGTATCATTACCGTTCTGCTCAATAGAACCTGAAGTTGGCAAGTCTAGACCTGCAATCGCACGTAATAAGGTGGTTTTTCCACAGCCGGACGGGCCAAGAAAACAGACGAACTCGCCTTTATCTATCGATAGGGAGATGTCTTTTAACGCTGTAAATTGGCCAAATTGCTTTACAACGTTTTCAATATTCAAATAAGTTTGGTTGCTCATACTACAGCACTCTCCATATGGTATATACCAAATTTAAACTAAGAATATTGCAGTTGAGTGACAAATTTATAGTAGCTAAATGACAGTTATATTGCAGATATAATAAGCATTAAAGATTGCTATTTGTTCAGCATTAACAGTTCGTTCAACGTTGACAGCCCTCAGTGACTTGCCCATAAATCACTGAGAGCCTAAATGTAAACTTCTAATTTAAACGCTGGATTAATCTATGATTCAACCTTGTCGGCTTTGCCCGCCGCACCTGCGAGTTTGGATAACTGTTTATCTAGCCACAATGGCGTGTCACCCGAATCTTCCGCGTTCTCTTTTCTTCGTACCGCATCACGCACCATCATCGCACCTACCCAACGAAATGGCTCTGGCGGGAAGTGTCCCAACGGGCCTTTGGTTAAACCGCTTCGTGTCCATGCATTATCGATATCGAGTACCATTGCTGACAAAATTTTTCCGCCCATACGGGTTTGAGCAACGCCATTACCCGAGTAACCAAGCCCATAATAAATGTTGCTTTGGCCTTTTAGATTACCGAAAAATGGCAATCCAGTCACCGAACGATCTGAGCCGCCAGACCAGTTGTAATCGAATTCACTTTGTTCCAATTTAGGGAACAGTTTTTGGAACGATTGATTGAGAATCGGCAGGTAGTTAGTGGTTTGGTTAAACATGCTTTCAACTTGATTGGCAAACGAGAACTTATTACCGCCTTTACCCAACATGAGTCGTCCGTCCTGGGTATCTCGGTAGTAATGGACAAAGATACGCGAATCTACTACCGCCGCTCCTTTTTCGGGACCAAACTGCTTGAGTTTTTCTGGAATAGGCTTAGTCACTACCATGTCAGACGAGACAACCACAATGCTGCGTTTGAACTCTTTAAAGTGATCGAGCATCCATGCATTGAGCGCTAAGATCACTTTATCGGAAGTTATCGTCCCACCCTTAGTTTGGACGCGAGCTGGCGAGCCGTAATCAAGAGAAGTCATCTCTGTATTTTCGTAAATTTCGACACCCAATTCGATCGCAACGCGGCGTAAACCTCTCGCCAATAACGCTGGCTGAACGCTACCAGCAGCTTCCGAGTAGTAACCTTCAATGTGGCGATCCGACCCTGCTTTATCAGGCAATGACTGATCGCACTTCTTCCAGCTGTTGATACCCTGCTTGACCAACTCATTAACGACAGGCTCCATTCCGCCCTTTTGAGATTCGTTGGTTGCCGTGTAGTAAGTGCCACTTCTATAAAGATGCGCATCGATTTTATGCTCGTTACAGAAAGCTTCGATCTCGTAAATGACCTTTTCAGATTCCTTAACCAACCATTTCGCTTGTTCTTTTCCGTAGAGCTTTTTCAGCGTCGGATACTTAGTTGACCACGTCAGCATGCAACCGCCGTTCGCACCAGAAGCACCGCTACCACATAGGCCTTTTTCAATCACGACAACATGTTTTTCGGGTTGCTGTTGTTTGATTAAAATCGCCGTCCATAAACCCGTATAGCCACCGCCAACAATGGCGATATCACAGTTGACGTCTTTTTGGAGCGGCTTAACCGAATCTAGCCCCGCATTGATGTTGCCAAACTCTTGTTCCAACGCTTGCTTGAACCAATATGAGTAGTGCTTTTTCATTTGTTGTACCTTACTAAAAACCTAAAGGCGTAAAACTAAAAAAGGAAGACCGAAGCCTTCCTTTACTGATTCCTAACTTCTAATGAGCTGCATATCTAATGGACTACGTGTCTAATAAACCATGTGTCTAATAAGCTCAGTAGATAATTAACTCAGGAGCTCATGAACTAAAAAACTCAGCAGATTAAGATTTTGGCTCTGATTTAGCGTCAAACTTGTCAGACCATGTTTTAAGAACGTCGGCACGTTCGCTGCCCATTCGAGCGAAGTCCATTTTTGCCATGTTCTTTTCTACATTAGGGAAGTTCTCTGCTTTGCCTGTCACATCTTTGTGACCAACAACTGGGTACATTTCGATGTAAAGCTCATTTGCCGCTTTAGAAATAGACCAATCGATAACACGTTGTGCTGCATCAGAAGGCTTAACAAGACCTACCGCTTCAGATTCCCAGCCGATGCCTTCAGGCGTAATCACTGAAAGTGGCGCGCCTTGAGTTTTCAGCTTAGCGCCACGGCTCGCCATAGAAATACCGATAGCGACTTCACCCATGCCCGCTTGAACACATGGCTTAGAGCCTGAGTGCGTGTAGTGAGCAATGTTTTGATCTAGCTTCTGCATGTAGTTCCAACCTTGGTCTTCACCCATGTTTTGTAGCCAAGCCGAAACCTGCATGTAGCCTGTACCAGAAGACGCTGGGTTTGACATAGCAATATGGCCCTTGTAGATAGGCTTCGTTAGGTCATCCCAAGACTTAGGTGCCGGTAGATTCAATTGCTTAGCCACCACTTCGTTAAAGCAAACTGCATTGAAGAATGCGTCATTACCATACCAAGCTTGAGTAGACTGTGGGTCGTTAAGATTAGCGCGTAATGCTTCTACACCTTGAGGCGTATAAGGTTTCAAGATGCCCTCTTCTTTAAGCAGCGCCATTGAAGAACCAGCAAGTCCCCAAACGACCTCTGCGCGAGGGTTGTTTTTCTCGGCCAATAATTTTGCCGTCATGATCCCTGTTGAATCACGTACCCACTTGATGTTGATGTCTGGGTTTTCACTTTCGAAAGCATTTTTGTATTTAGCCAGAATGTCAGTTTCAAACGCAGTGTAAACCGTCACTTCCTGTGCTGCATAAGCGTTACCAGCGAGTAGAGTTACTAAAGCTGCAAGTGATCCTTTCATAAAACGGTTTTTCATCATTTTCTCCAGTCAGGCCCGATGCCAAGGTTAGGAATTGCCAAGGTTAAAGTTGTTAAGGCTAGAAGCTCCATCTAGAGGCTTCTATACCCATAAATTCATTTAGGTTGTTAGCACACACCTTTATATTGGTATGTACCAGATTTCGAGTATTAAGCTAACTGGCTTTTATGACGATTAAATGAACAAAAAATGGCAATTTAAAGATCGAAAAATTTCTCAACACAAGTGACAAATTTGAATATGAAGCTTTTGTGAAAATAACGTTTGGGCTATTTACGACCGTTTAAATTGGTTGTTAAAGTAATTGCAAATATTGGTATAGTCCAAAATGCAAATCACGAGAATTAAACATGAGAAACGAATACTTACTGCTGACACCGGGTCCTCTATCTACTTCTGAAACCGTTCGCCAAGCGATGCTAAAAGATTGGTGTACTTGGGATGATGAATACAACAAAGACGTTGTTGAAGTGATTCGTAGCAAGCTAGTGACTTTGGCGACTAAGCAAACGGGTTACACGAGCGTACTGATGCAAGGTAGCGGCACCGCTTCAGTTGAAGCAACAATCGGTAGCGTTATCTCTAAAAGCGGTAAGCTTCTTGTTGTTGACAACGGTGCGTATGGTGCTCGTATTGCTCAAATCGCAGAATATTTAAACATTCCATGCCATGTCGTTTCCCCAGGTGAAACATCACAACCTGACTTGAACGAAATGGAAACGGCATTGGCCATGGATTCAGACATTACTCACGTGGCGATTGTCCACTGTGAAACCACCACTGGCATGCTGAATCCAATTGAAGAGATTGCCAAATTGGCAAAACAGCACAACAAAACCGTCATTCTTGATGCTATGTCGAGCTTTGGTGGCATCCCTATGGATATTGCTGACTTAGGCATCGACTACATGATCAGCTCTGCAAACAAGTGCATTCAAGGGGTACCGGGGTTCGGCTTTGTTATTGCTAAGCAATCAGATCTCGAGAAGTGTAAAGGCCAAGCTCGCTCATTAAGCCTTGATTTGTTTGACCAATGGCACTGTATGGAAAGCAACCATGGGAAATGGCGCTTCACCTCTCCGACTCATACAGTGCGCGCTTTCTACCAAGCTCTACTTGAATTGGAACAAGAAGGCGGCATCGAAGCTCGTCATAGTCGCTACCAAACCAACCAAACCACATTGGTTGCAGGTATGCGTTCTCTTGGCTTTGAACCACTGCTTAATGATGACCTTCACTCACCTATCATTACCTCTTTCTATTCTCCAACTCATAGCGATTACCAATTCAAGGAATTCTATGATCGTTTGAAAGAACAAGGTTTTGTGATTTACCCGGGCAAGGTTTCAAACGCAGACTGCTTTCGAATCGGTAACATCGGTGAAGTTTACCCGTCAGACATTGAAGCTCTCATTGGCGCTGTAGAAAACGCTATGTACTGGGACATCAAATAATGACGATGACCAATCAAGAGCCGATTCTAAAGGCCACACACTTTCGAAGCGAAGGCGATGTGAACACCACGCCAGCACGCGAAAAATGGAACGAATCGCTAAACGATGATGCGACTCAAGCAATGTTAAAGCGTGACTCTGACGTGTTTCTTCATCAAGCCATGTCAACACCTTGCCTAGACACGCTTGAAGCTGCAGAAGGCATCTACATTCAAGATGCGACGGGCAAGAAGTACATGGACTTTCACGGCAATAATGTTCACCAATTAGGTTATGGCCACCCACATATTATTAATAAAGTGACTCAGCAAATGGCGTCATTGCCGTTTTCACCGCGTCGCTTTACCAATGAGACTGCCGTTCAGTGTGCTGAAAAACTCACACAGATCTGCGGTGGTGATTTGAATCGCGTGTTGTTTGCTCCCGGGGGCACATCCGTTATCGGCATGGCGCTAAAACTTACTCGACATGTCACCAACAATTTCAAAGTAGTGTCATTGTGGGACTCATTCCATGGTGCGTCACTCGATGCAATTTCAGTGGGTGGCGAAGCTTGTTTCCGCGAAGGCATGGGGCCATTAATGGCTGGCGTAGAACGCATTCCACCAGCCGTCTCTTATCGCGGTGCTTTCCCGCTTCGCGATAGTTTTCCATTAAGTGGGAATAACGCTAGCGATTCAAACGAGACTGCATGTGATGTGCACTATGCCGATTACCTAGAATATGTGATTGAAAAAGAAGGCGGTATTGGCGCCTTCATTGCAGAAGCGGTTCGTAACACAGACGTTCAAGTGCCAAGTAAGGCTTATTGGAAGCGCATCCGTGAGATCTGTGACAAACACAACGTCATGTTGATCATCGACGACATTCCAAACGGTATGGGTCGCAGTGGCGAATGGTTCACTCACCAAGCGTTTGATATCGAACCTGACATCCTATGTATCGGTAAAGGTTTTGGCGGCGGCTTAGTACCAATCGCAGCCATGATCACTAAAGACAAATACAACACGGCAGCGCAAGTATCTCTTGGTCACTACACCCATGAGAAAAGCCCAATTGGTTGTGCGGCAGCACTCGCGACCATGGAAGTGATTGAGCAACAAAACCTACTTGAAAAAGTGCAAGCAGACAGCGCTTTCGTGCGTGAACAACTGCTTCAAATGAAAGAGAAATACCCAGTCATTGGTGACGTTCGCGGCATCGGCCTACTCTGGGGCGTTGAATTGGTCACCGACCACATCACCAAAACCCGAGCGTTCGATGAAGCAGAAGCCGTACTTTATCAATGTCTGAACGATGGCCTGAGCTTTAAGGTGTCACAAGGTAACGTGATTCAATTGAGCCCGCCCTTGATCATCAGCCGCAGTGAACTAGAAGTCGCTCTGTCTGTATTCGAAAAAGCGATAGCAAAAGTCTGCAAAGACTTTGAATACCTTTAAACCACCTTTTAAAGCATGCCTTGAAGTAATGATTTCAAGCAACCAATAACCTAAAACAATCATTCATCTCCCAGAACAACCTGAGCCGGGAGAGAACAGAAATAGGACACGACTATGAACACAACATCACCTATCCAAGCGGTTATCTTTGACTGGGCTGGCACTATCGTTGATTTTGGATCATTTGCTCCAACCAGTATTTTCGTTGAAGCATTCAGACAAGGTTTCGACTTTGATATCGACTTAGCAGAAGCGCGAGAACCCATGGGGATCGGCAAATGGGACCACATCCAAGCAGTTGGTCGAATCCCAGCTGTTAACGCTCGTTGGAATGCTCAATTCGGACGCTCGATGACCAGTGAAGACGTTGATGCGATCTACGCGGCATTCATGCCTCTTCAGAAAGCAAAAGTAGCAGACCACGCAGCACCAATTTTAAACGCGATTGAAGTCGTGAATAACTTAAAAGAAAAGAACGTAAAAATCGGCTCTTGTTCTGGTTACCCACGAGAGGTGATGGACGTACTAATTCCAGCTGCAGCAGATTACGGTTATCTTCCTGACAACGTAGTTGCAACTGACGACTTACCGCAAGGCGGTCGCCCTGCTCCATTCATGGCACTTAAAAACGTCATTGACCTAGGTGTGACGAACGTCGCTGCGTGTGTGAAAGTGGATGACGCTGCACCGGGTATCGATGAAGGTCACAACGCAGGCATGTGGACAGTAGGCCTTGTACTATCAGGCAACGAAGCAGGCTTAACCTACCAAGAATATGTGGATGCCGACGAAGCGACACTTGCAGCTGCGCGAGAAAAAGCAAGCATTAAGCTAAACAAATCAAACCCGCACTACCTGATCGATACCATCGCCGACTTACCTAGAGTGATTGCAGATATCGAAAAGCGTTTGTTAGCCGGTGAGCGTCCGTAACAGCTAAGCCTCCGCTCCACCTTACAACTCAGGCTATGTAGCCAAATAATCCGTT
Source organism: Vibrio sp. 1F169 (assembly GCF_041439605.1). Taxonomy (NCBI): domain Bacteria; kingdom Pseudomonadati; phylum Pseudomonadota; class Gammaproteobacteria; order Vibrionales; family Vibrionaceae; genus Vibrio; species Vibrio sp. 1F169. Next base: position 20,747 of record NZ_JBGOOI010000016.1, read on the forward strand.
CACACAAAAAGATGAAACCTCATATCGCCTTAAAATGATACGAGGTTTCATCGTTTCCAACATTTAAGACAACAATTGATCAACAAAAAAGCTATAAATAGCGCCTTGAAAACTATGAATACCAACAATCCGATTGACTATCATACGCAATCAGACTAACAATACATTAGTAGTTCCTTAAAAGTTCTACCTGAATCAACGCCTTGATTTACTTACGGTCGCAGTGTCTTAGCCAGTAAGTTATCGCTTTACAGGTCAGTTCAGATAACAATAAAAATTAATCCAAGGATAAGATTATGAAAAAACTTTCTAAAATCATGTGTGCTGTCGTCGCAGCTTCCGGCTTAGCGGCAGCACCTTCTATTGCTGCAACCACTTATGTTGGTGCAAAAGTGGGCATGGGTTGGCTGGATAGCGCATGCGTAAGCGGTGAAAAGTGTGATGATGATGCAATTGGTGCAGGGATATACTCTGGCTATAACTTCACAGACAGACTAGGTGTTGAGTTAAGTTCTGATTTCTTAGGTGACTACAAAACGAGCTTTTCCAAAAATGGGGTTACAAGTAACTTTAGCGACCCTCTAATCGCTATATCACTAACGCCAATGTACCGCCTACCAGTACAACAAGAGTTCGATGTATTCTTCAAAGCTGGTCCTGCTTACATCTCGCACGGCGGTGAAACAGACGTTGTTCTTTCAGCCGGTATCGGTCTAGAGAAGCAACTTTCCTCAGATTGGGCTGTTCGTGTTGAGTACCAATACTTCGATGATTTCGATGACAACTATGTTCAAGACTTAAACTCTAACTTTGTTACCGTTGGCCTTAGCTACAACTTTGGTACAGGTAACACAACGGCTTCAGCAGCAGCCGCTTCTGCAGCCGTTGTAACACAGGCTCCTGCAGAGCCAATTGCCGAACCAGAAGTCGTTGTTGTTGAAGAAGAAGTTGTGGTTACTAAAGCTAAAACTGAAAGCTTCTCTCAAGGTATGTTTGAGACAAACAGCACTGAATTATCTTCAGAAGGCAAAACTGCATTAATGCCATTAGTTGAAGTACTGCAAGCTCACCCTCAATCATCAGTTAATGTTGTTGGTCACACTGATTCAACAGGTGCAGCAGAGTACAACATGATGATCTCTAAGAAGCGTGCTGCTGCTGTAGCCGCATACATTGAAGAGCAAGGCATTGCAGCTGACCGCATTGCAGCTTCAGGTGAAGGGGAAGAAAACCCTGTAGCATCAAACGCTACAGCTGAAGGTCGTGCGCAAAACCGTCGTGTTGACGCAACGATCCCAAGCTTCGAATACCAAGAAAAAGCGCAAATGGAAGAAGTTATCGTAGAAACTGCTGAATAATAGCACTCTACCTTAATTAAAATAATAAGGGCGGAGCACTTTCAAGTGCTCCGCCCTTTCCTTTATCAGGCTCTCCCCATATGCCGTCAGCTATAAGTAGAAGCCGTAAAAATCAGTCTACCGCCAAGCTGTACAATCAGAGACTAGACTATTTCCCAGCTGTGGGTCATCTCTACACCAGCACCCAGCATTAAGCATACTGAACAGTACTTTTCTAATGAATCCGCACAGACCTTAGCTACAAGCTCGGGATCAAGATCATCACCAGTCACTTCAAAATGAATATTAATTGCAGTGAAAATTTTTGGTGCCGTTTCACGACGTGTCGTTTCAAGTTTTGCATTACAGCCTGTGATGCTTTGGCCTGCAGATTTCAAGCCATCAACCACATCAACAGAGCTACAACCGCCAGCCGCCATTAACACCATTTCCATAGGGCTTGGCGCGGTAGCACCGCCACTGCCATCCATAACGACAGAGTGACCTGATTGAGATTGACCTAGGAATTTAAAGCCTTCGACCCATTTAACTTCTGCTTGCATGTTGTTCCTTAGATGTACGGAAACCGCCATCATTATCTATTATATCAATAATGGACACCCTACTACTGGCAGCATTTATGAGCAAGATTTTCTGTTTGAGATATTTTTTTCATGAATAGTGTAATTTTTTCTATCTAAACCCTGTCTCTATTCGTACATTCAAAATCGAATGAGAAAACGTCAAGATGAGGTATCTATGAATAAATTATCTAAAATATTGGTATCACTCGTGGTTGCACTACCACTGACTTCGCTATTTGTAAGCCAGACTGGCACTGCCAATACAATGGATAAAGCGATGGATTCAGGTAAAAGTGAAATCGCGACACTGGCTGGTGGTTGTTTTTGGTGTACAGAATCCGACCTAGAAAAACTGACCGGCGTCACCGACGTTATCTCTGGTTATTCCGGTGGTGAATTAGAAAATCCAACCTACAAACAAGTTTCCTCGGGTAAGTCTGGACACATCGAAGTGATCAACGTGACTTACAATCCAGATGTCGTTAGCTATGAGCAGGTACTTGACCAATTCTTCAGACACATCGATCCTACCGATGATAAAGGCTCATTCGTAGATAGAGGTCCTCAATATCGACCTGCTATTTTCTATCATAACCAAGAGCAAAAAAACGTTGCTCAGAACTTCATGATGGAAATCGATAAGGCTCAAATCTTTGGTGAACCATTAAAAACAGAACTGATTAAGTTTGAAAAATTCTGGCCAGCAGAAGATTACCATCAAGATTATTACAAGAAGAGCAAGGTTCGTTATAACTACTACCGCTACGCTTCTGGTCGTGATCAATACCTAGATAAAATCTTCGGTGATGATAGAAAAGAAAATCCTAAAACGATCCGTCAGATCATCGATGGCAAAAATGCGACAGCCAATGCTAAGACATACAGCAAGCCGTCTGATGCAGAGATCAAAGCATCTCTAACTTCACTGCAATACGATGTCACACAAGACGATGCAACAGAGCGCCCATTTGACAACAAATACTGGGATAACAAGCAAGAAGGTATTTACGTTGATATCGTAACGGGTGAACCTTTGTTCTCTTCAAAAGACAAATACAAGTCAGGTACAGGTTGGCCGAGCTTTACACAACCAATCAGCGAAGCTTATGTGGTAACAACTACTGACTACAAGCTACTTTACCCAAGAACAGAGGTTCGTAGTAAATTTGGTGACTCTCACCTAGGGCATGTATTTAAAGATGGTCCAAAGCCAACAGGTTTACGCTACTGCATGAACTCAGCCGCTATGCGCTTTATCCCAGCAGATAAATTGGCTGAAGAAGGCTACGAAGAATATATTGAAATGTTCGAAGGCTAAGTGCTAAGAAATTAGAGCTACACCTATAACAACAAAGCCAGCATATCGCTGGCTTTGTTTTCTAACACGCTAACAAGAACTATAAATCCTAGCCTGTTAGCATTATTAACCCGTTAACATTATTAGCCCGTCAACACCGTATCTTCTGGGTACTTCAACAAAGAAGGTTCTGGACGAGCTAACATGTATGCCAAAGTGAGAGGACCAATACGTCCGATTACCATAACCACAATCATAATGTATTTGCCCGGCTCAGTGAGATTTTCAGAGAGTCCAGCTGTTAGACCGACGGTTGCAAAGGCAGAAATCACTTCAAACATCACGCGGTCAAACGCGGCTTGCTCAGTGAGCATTAACAAAAACATCGCGGTGGTTAATAGCGCTCCACTGACCACAATAATGGCCAATGACTTTGTTACCGCTTGCCAAGTCACGGTGCGCTTAAACATCACGACATGCTTTTTCTGACGCAAGAATGTCCAAGTTGCAACAAACGCAACCGCGAAAGTCGAGACCTTAATACCACCACCAGTGGAAGTCGAACCAGCACCAATCAACATCAGTACTATCATCACCAATAATGCCGGTTGCGTATATTGAGACAAATCGACACTATTGAAACCAGCGGTACGAGCACTCGCAGACTGGAAAAAAGCAGCTAACCACTGACCTTGTATAGAGAGGCCTTCCATCGTCGCTGAGTTATTTCTCTCCAATAACCAAAACATAACCGTACCCACCAACAACAAAGTTGGTGTCGCGGTCAGCATGATCTTGGTATGTAAGTGCAAGTGTTGGAAGCCTTTACGCCAGTTACTCGATAAGTCGCCCACAACAGTAAAGCCTAATCCGCCGAAAATGAACAAGCCAGCTAAGGTAAAGATCACCAGTGGATCGTCAACAAAGCTCACCATACTGTCTGAGAACAACGCAAACCCTGCGTTATTGAATGCGGAAATCGCGTGAAATAACGCGTAAAAGCTCCCTGTTGCCCATCCCATTTCAGGAACCCACCGAAAACAGAGCAATACGAAACCTATAAATTCCGCCACCAATGCAAAAATGATGATCTTCTTCACTAACTTCCTGAGGTTAATCTTACGATCTTGCCCCAATGCTTCTTTCGCTAATGCTTGCTGTTTCAAACTGAGCCGAACACCAAACATATAGAGCAGCACCGCAGAAAGGGTCATCTGCCCTAACCCGCCGACTTGCATCAAGAACATCAGTAAGATTTTGCCTGCCAAGGTGAAATGCTGACCGGTATCAACAACACCTAAGCCTGTCACACTGATCGCCGACGTGGCGGTAAACAGTGCATCCGTAAAGCTTAGACCTGTCACAGAGAACACGGGTAGGGTCAACAATATTGCAGAAGGGATAAGTACGCCTAAGAAGCTCGTAAGGATAATCTTAGGTTCAGAGCCTTTACGTGGCTTTTTATCACTCTTAAGTGTGTAGAGAGTACCTTTTCGTTTTACCGAATTCATACTGTTACCTTATTTCCGATTGCCAGTTACCAATTGCGTAGCTTTCTAGATAAGGTCTCTTTCGGCCCAGCGATGATCACCACATCCCCAATTTCTAAACTCACATCCAGTTCAGGTGCTTTAGTTAGGTTCGGGCCTCGCTTGAAACCAAGTACCTCAACACCATTTTCTTTGCACAGCTTAAGGTCACCAAGTTTCTTACCCAAAAAATTAGAACCAATAACAATTTCAGTCATCGCTAAACCGCTGCCAAGGTCGATAAACTCAAGAACGCGTCTATCCAACATTTTACGCGCAACGCGAATACCCATGTCTCGTTCGGGCATGATGATATGATCGGCACCAATCTTAGAAAGGATCTTGCCGTGAAACTTATCGTTCGCCTTCACCCAAACGGCTTTTGCGCCTGATTCTTTTACCACTAGCGTCGTTAGAATACTGGAGTTAACATCAGAGCCAATCGACACCATCACCATGTCGTATTCATCGAGCCTTAACTCTTTAACTGTCTCTTCGCTTGTACAGTTCGCAACAATCGCTTGAGAAACAAGAGCCGCCGCATCTTTCACTCGCTCTTCATCAATATCAACGGCGAGTACCTGTGAGCCTGAACTTTGTAGCTCTTTACAGACAGAGAGACCAAAACGTCCCAAGCCAATAACTGCATATTGTTTGTCACTCATTTATTACTCCACTTACAAAGCTACGTAGCATCGAAAACAAATAATGAAATTGTCTTCATACAAAAAAACGACTATATATCCATATAGAGATACAATTGTCAGCTAATCGCTTGATTTATAAAGGTAGAGAACAAAAGTGATTTCTGCTAATTTCTAACCCACTATTTCTGCGGCAGTACACACAATGAATGAATTCATAACCCAAGTACAAACCTACATTAACCAGAGCCATAGTGATTGGGCAAACAGCGTCCTATTCATCACTATTGCGAGCTTTCTCGCTTGGGTCGCTTGGCGAATTATCCATAATCGCTTAGAAATTCTGGTTCAGAAAACCCCATTCCACTGGGATGACCTACTGCTAGAGGCGCTAAAAACACCTGTCAGTACATTACTCTGGTGTTGGCCTGCAACTGTCTCTGTGGGGTTAATCCTTCAAGACCAGTTTGGTAATGAAATTAATTGGTTAAAAACACTTAAGCACATATTAATTATCTGTACCTTCGTTTGGTTTACCTTGCGAATGATCACCAACACTGAAGCGTACGTCTTAGAACAAAAAACCAGAGACGAAACCACAGTGCAAGCTATCGCGAAAGTCGCTCGCTTGTTCTTTATGGTGATGGGCGGCCTGACCATCATGCAGGCATTTGGTCTGAGCCTATCTGGCTTACTCACCTTCGGTGGTGTGGGTGGCTTGATCGTCGGTTTGGCAGCAAAGGATCTACTGTCGAATTTCTTTGGCGGCATGATGATTTACTTCGACCGTCCTTTTAAAGTCGGTGATTGGATACGCTCACCAGACCGCCAAATCGAAGGTACAGTCGAACGCATTGGTTGGCGCATGACCATCATTCGCACTTTTGATAAGCGACCTTTATACGTGCCAAATTCGGTATTCAGTAACATTGTGGTGGAGAACCCATCAAGAATGTTGAACCGCAGAATCAATGAAACCTTCGGTCTTCGTTATCAAGATGCAGACAAGCTAGCTCTAATTGTTGATGAAGTTAGATCCATGCTCGAAACACACCCTGACATTGATGCAAAACAGACGCTGATCGTTAACTTTGATAAGTTTGGTCCATCAACCCTTAATTTCTTTATCTACACCTTCACCAAAACGGTTAACTGGGTGAGATACCACGAAGTTAAGCAAGATGTCCTGCTGCAGGTGTTGGCGATTATTCATAAGCACAATGCTGATATCGCCTTCCCAACACAAACGCTCAAGATCGATCCTCAAGATTTTGGCGAAGCTCAAGGTATGGTCATTTCCAACTCAGAAGGTCATTAAGAAGCACATCTATATTGCTTATCGTTTATAGCTTGCCGTTAAGTCGATGGGTTATCGATAAGTAAACTGGTTATCGATAAATAAACAGAGTGAAGCGTGGTAACATGGCGCCAGTATTCAAATACACCTAATTACCACTCTATGATTTTACCTGTGATCCTAGCTGGCGGCTCCGGAAGTCGCCTCTGGCCTCTGTCTCGCGAACTTTACCCTAAGCAATTTCTCAATATTGCTGGCGAACAGTCGATGCTTCAGCAAACACTTCAACGCCTGCAAGGTCTTGAGGACTATCTAACGGATAGCAAGTGCGCAGCTCCATTCATTATCTGTAATGAAGAACACCGCTTTATTGCCGCTGAACAAGCTCGATCGGCTAACATCCAACATAGTGGTATTCTGCTAGAGCCTGTCGGTCGAAACACGGCTCCAGCCATCGCATTAGCGGCATTACAAGCCTTAGGTAAATCAACCAATAATGAGCAGGATGCATCAGACCCGATCTTATTAATACTGGCTGCTGATCATCACATCGCTAACACCTCTGAATTCCAACAAGTGATCAGTCGTGGTGTTGATTACGCGAAGCAAGGCAAACTGGTGACATTCGGCATAACACCCAACGCGCCAGAAACGGGTTATGGCTATATCAAGCAGGGAGAACCGATTTTCCCTCTTGTTCAAGCTGACTCACGCATTACAGAGCAGTCAACCCATCACGCCTATGCCATTGATTGCTTCGTTGAAAAGCCTGATAAAGCAACTGCAGAAGAATACATACGTTCAGAGCAATACTTGTGGAACAGCGGCATGTTCATGTTTAAGGCATCTCGCTATATTTCGGAACTCGCCGAACACCACCCAAAGATATTAGCGGCTTGTAAACTTGCTCTTGCAAAGCAAAATACCGACCTCGATTTTATCCGTATCGACGCAGAAGCATTCAAAAATAGCCCGAGTGATTCCATCGATTATGCAGTAATGGAAAAGACCTCACACGCCGCAGTGATCCCGATGGACGTTGGTTGGAATGATATTGGTTCGTGGTCTGCTATCTGGGATGTAAGCGACAAAGATGAGCACAATAACGTCATTGAAGGTGATGTATTAACCGTCGATTCTCAACACAACTACATTCATGCGGAAAATAAGCTGGTCGCGACGGTAGGCGTCGAAAACCTCATTATTGTCGAAACTAAAGATGCAATATTGGTTGCGAACAAAGACAAAGTTCAAAGTGTTAAGTCGATTGTTAGCCAACTGAATCAGGCTGGTCGAACGGAACATGTCCATCATCGCGAGGTCTTTAGGCCTTGGGGTAAATACGATGTGGTCGATCTAGGTAAGCGCGACAAGGTAAAGCGTATCACCGTAAAAGCGGGACATAAGCTTTCACTGCAAATGCATCACCATAGAGCAGAACATTGGGTAGTCGTGGCTGGCACTGCGAAAGTGACCAACGACGATAAAACGTATCTAATCGAAGAAGATCAATCCACTTACATTCCGTTAGGTCATATTCACAGCCTAGAGAACCCTGGCGAGACACCTCTTGAAATGATTGAAGTTCAAACTGGCAGTCACTTAAGTGAAGACGATATCATTCGATATCAAGACAGCTATGGGCGAGATGTTCGAAGCGAACAAGCTTCTCCGCCTCAGAACAACTCATCGAGATAGAAGCGGCGACAATTCAATGAAACCAACATTAGATCTTAGCTGCTTTAAGAACAACGACATTCGCGGCATCATTGGTCGCCAAATCAATGAACCGTTTACCTATCTGCTTGGAAAAGCATTTGGTGAGTATCTCTTGTCACGAAATGCCAAAGATTCAGATGCATCGGCTCAAGTCGTGATTGGTCGTGATAACCGAGAAACGTCCCTTTCATTACAAGAAGCCATGACCAAAGGCTTAATCGAGTCTGGAATAACCGTCGTTGATCTTGGGATTACTGGCACTGAAGAAGTCTACTTTGCGACTCGTCACCTAAAAGCGATTGGCGGAATACAAATCACAGCCAGCCATAACCCAATCAATTACAACGGAATGAAACTGGTCGGCGCTGACGCTAGCCCGATAAGTAAAAACAGTGGGTTAGATGAAATCAAACGACGTATTAAAATACTCAATCAAGAGCTGAACTCCGATTTACCGCTTATTAATGTACAACCAAGTAACTCTAGTAGAACGACCAGTATTCTCGCTCCTTATGTAGACCACCTACTCTCCTATATAACACCGTCTAAACTTTCACCAATGAAGATTGTGGTAAACGCAGGGAACGGTGTCGCAGGACGTATCATTGATGATCTAGAAGCTCGCTTTGCCACGCTCGATATTCCGATCACCTTCATCAAGGTTCACCATACTCCTGACGGAACATTCCCTAATGGTATTCCCAATCCATTGATTATAGAAAACCAAATAGCGACTCGAAATGCTGTGCTAGAACATTCGGCCGATCTAGGAATTGCGTGGGATGGTGATTTTGACCGCTGCTTTTTCTTTGATGAAAAAGGCAATTATATTGAGGGTTACTATATTGTCGGGTTGCTCGCTGAAGCATTTTTATTAAAAGAGCCTAACGCCACTGTATTGCACGATATGCGTATGACATGGAACACGATTGAAATCGCTCACAAACGTGGTGGAAAAGCGATTGGGATTAAAGCAGGACACGCACTTATCAAAGAGAAGATGCGAGAATTAAACGCTGTGTACGGTGGTGAAATGAGTGCGCACCATTATTTCCGTGATTTTGGGTATTGCGACTCAGGAATGATTCCTTGGCTACTGGTTATTGAACTGATGTCGAAAACCCAACAGTCTCTTTACCAACTGACGAGCGCAAGTATGGATAGATTCCCCTCATCCGGAGAGATCAATCGCAGAGTATCCAACCCAGAGGAAGTCATGGCTTGTGTGTTATTGCACTACCGAGATAATGCCGTTGATATCGATCACACAGACGGGCTCAGCATGAATATGGGCACATGGCGCTTCAACTTAAGAAAGTCCAATACAGAGCCGTTGATACGCCTTAACGTGGAAACCAAGCAAGATAGAACTTTACTGTCATTTAAAGTCGACGAGTTACTGTCTTTTCTCATTTAAGAGTACAAGGCACTTTCCGCTTACAACTAAGAACCACAAAAAAGCCCTTACTAGCGATGCTAATAAGGGCTTTGAGTTTTCAGTCGTTTAGTGACTGGCTGTAATAATTAGATTACTTGTTGCGGCGAGCTTCAACAGCGTCTGCCAACTGGCGAAGTACTGTTTCAGTATCTGCCCAACCAATACATGCATCAGTAACAGATTGGCCGTATGTCGCTGCTTTACCGTCAACTAAGTCTTGGCGCCCCTCAACTAGGTGAGACTCAATCATCACACCAAAGATAGCTTTGTCACCGCCAGAGATCTGTGCACTTACGTCATCAGAAACGTTCATTTGGCGTTTGAACTGCTTTGAGCTGTTCGCGTGACTGAAATCAATCATCACCTTCTGTGGAAGACCTGAAGCTTCTAGCTCTTCTTTAATCTTGCCAACGTGCTCTGCGCTATAGTTTGGCTCTTTACCACCGCGTAGGATGATATGACAGTCAGGGTTACCTGCTGTTTCAACGATTGCTGAATGGCCGTATTTGGTTACCGACAAGAAGTGGTGCGAAGCACTTGCCGAACGAATAGCGTCTGTTGCGATCTTGATATTGCCATCCGTACCATTCTTAAAGCCAACTGGGCAAGATAGGCCTGAAGCCAGTTCACGGTGAACTTGAGATTCTGTAGTACGTGCGCCAATTGCGCCCCAGCTGATTAGATCTGCAACGTATTGCGGCGTGATCATATCTAAGAATTCACTCGCCGTAGGCATTCCCATGTCAGTTAGATCAAGTAGTAGCTTACGTCCTAGGCGAAGACCGTCATTTAGTTTAAACGTGTCGTTCATGTACGGGTCATTGATTAGGCCTTTCCAGCCAACAGTGGTACGTGGTTTTTCAAAGTAAACACGCATTACGATTTCAAGGTTATCGCCTAGTTCGTCGCGTAGCACTTTCAAACGTTTACCGTACTCAAGCGCAGCTTCTGTATCATGAATAGAACATGGGCCAACAATAACAAGTAAGCGATCATCGCTATCTTCTAAAATATTGTGGATCGCTTTGCGGCTTTCAAAGGTTGTAGAAGAAGCAATTTCTGTCGCTGGAAACTTTTCTAAAACAGCAACAGGTGGTAATAACTCTTTTACTTTGTTAATTCTTACATCATCAGTCTGGAACATTGCTTACTTCTTCCTATTTTCTATCCTTGAGGCTGAATGCACGTTATCTCACGTCACTTTCCATCAGCATTTATCTTCTTGTTCCCTGTAACTTAACTAGTAAAAACCACAGTTTCAATCACTAATTAAAAAAAAACGCAATTTATTTTGTGTTTTATATTTAAAACACCCCGTATAACATTATTTACACGCTATCGATTGCGCAGTTATCAGACACAGTAAGACCACAGCTCTTCAAACTATCCTGGCTAGATAATGTCTTACGCAACGATAGATAAAAGCTCTTTACCACACTACAGCCTTGGTTTGGATGTTACTCATCGAAGAATAGAACCGATCAAATTTGGCAATTTCTGCGCAGGAACGGTATATAGAGAATTGTACAGGCGAAACAGGAGGAGATGTCACGACGAAAGAAACGAAAAAGAGCTAACTGGTTGACAAGATTACTATCGCAACCTTATCTTGGATTCGCTCGTATTGAGAAGAACCTCAAAGCGATGTGCCCTTCAAATGCAATCGTACAATTTACTTAATAAAGTGGCTTCGGCTTGTTCAACTCTTGGGATTTAGTGTTGGCTACGCAACACCTTATTCGTTAGGCATTTTTTATATGCACATACTTTCTATGATTTTGAATAATACGTATTACGGTATCTTGAAAACCCATAACTAAGTGACATGCATTGTGATTATGATACGTGATTTCTTTTTATGATTATTCTGTTTTGCCTGATAAGAAACTACTGTAGCTGTGCTCTCACCATACAGGTTGTACACCTCTGCATGCATAATCGAGTGTTTAAAGCTATTCGACAAGTCATTGATACAACGCAAAAAAACCGTTTCATCATGCCTAAAGTAAATTCCATCACCGACAATAACTTTTTCAAAATCAGTTTGAGGATTATTGTTAGCGCTAAGTGAACCGATTTGACTTACTTTAATGTGCTTACTAGACGTATAAGCAGCAAAGTCTGTGAGAATATACGACAGCTGAACCAAGCGATCTATAGTTGTTCTCATATGACTAACCAATTCTTCGCACAAAAAGTAATACTTATATTGGTTACTTTCGTGCTCTTCATACCCTTTTAGATAAGGGGGAGGACCATCTAGAGGGTACTGATTTAGCTTATAAACATTGTTTCTACAATTCTCATAATGCTCTACCAAACCCATATATCAATATTGGCGTGTATGTTACCGCATTTCGACCTGCGTCATAGTTATATTCAACTGCCGGCTTAGGGCGCCAAATATTGTCTTCAACAATAACCCACCGACCATCTTTGTAAATTGGAATGTACCCATCCAAACAGATCAGAAAAGGTGGCTCTAACTCCGTACAATCAGAGGGAGTACTCCAAAGACCATTTCGAAAATGAACAGTCTCAGTCCCTAGGTATAATCCCGTATGGATTTCAAACCTATATACTTGCTTCGTTTCTTCCATATGATGCCTTGATGCCTAACGAATGACATGGATTCCCCCTACCGAAGATCTGTCACACTTATGTGGTACTTAATTGCACCGGAGGCGCCATGTCTGATTATTCTTATTTCTGCGGTATCGACCTAGCTAAAAACCACTTTAGTCTTCATGCCGAAAAGCAAAATGGCAAGGTCATACTTCATAAGTCAGTAACTCGCTCTAAACTGCTGACTACAATAGCAAATATGCCACTCATGCGTATAGGCGTTGAAGCGTGTGGTGGTGCACATTATTGGGCAAGAACACTCAATCAACGGGGGCATGACGCTAGTATCTCACCGAAGACACAGTCACTTTTAGCTATAAAAGTAAGACCAATACATGGCGAGTTTCGGAATGAGCCTATCCACCTAGCTGAAAGGCATCGATAATAAGAATAATGGCATTAGCGAAATCAGAGGGGAAGTGACGACGAAAGAAACGAAAAATAGCTAATTGGTTGATAAAATTGCGATCGCAATCTTATCTTGACCTCGCTCGCCTTGAGAAAAGACTCAAAGCGGTGCGCCCTTCAAATGCAATCGTACAATTTACTTAATAAAGTGGCTTCGGGCTTGTTCAACACTCGGGATTTAGTGTTGGCTACGCAATACCTCAATCCTTATTCGTTATATTTTTATTGTATTAAAGTGCCTTCCAAATAAATGAAGTGACATCTCTAGGCATAAAAGTACTTTCATCATGTTGTAAATAATCAAATCCACTATATATTTGAAACTCATCCATTTCATGCTCAAAAATAATACAAAATGGTTCACAATAAGTCGCATCTGCACGTAATGTGTCACTGATGAATACGTTATCAGAGCAATCTATATGTTCACTTTTGAATGGGTGAGTTGTACGGAAGTATTTAATTTTATATGACTCAAATAATTTATAATTACTCAAAATAGGTATAGATCTATGTATTCTGCTAGCAATAAAACTCAAATAGTGCGAAAGCTGATACAGCTTTAATAAATAGTTTGATAATTTAGCTTCTATTTTCAAAAATTCATCTTTATTCAAAAAATCATCACCTGCATGCGGTATTTGATAAGACGTTATTTCACGAAGATCTCGTAGAGTTTTTGAAAAATTTTCAAATTCATTTTTATCAAAAATTTTTCTTTTTCCCTGACAATAGTGATTCATAAACATATTAATTGATTGGCTGTGACCTAACCTAGGATCAAATTTTTCCATTGGTGTTAAATAAAGAACCGATTTGACAGCATGTAAAAAAGAATAATATTTAGTAAAAAATACCGAAGCAATACAGTACTGTTTTTCTGTTAGCTTAGACTCTGTGTACATAAGTGAAGAATGAAAAATTTGTCGGAAAGATCTAAAGCTCCTAAAGTGCCAATCCATAGAGTTTTCATTTTTAGAGAAATCAACTTTATTTTTAAAGTACTCAACATTAGCTGAATGGAATTTATTAATTCTCTTTGGGGTTTTTAATGTCTCATCCAACAAATTGAAATTCGCGTGATATTCAAAAAACTGATTTAATCGTTCATTCATAAAGAGGTATGCACCTAAAATATAACATTTTAATATCGTGCAAGCACGAATCCATCCAGCCAATATATCAAAAAGTTTGCTTATAACCAACTGAATGCTATGCATTTTATATAAAAGTAGGTCTAAACATTCAGTGTGTAGACGTGCAAGCACACATTGCCGCCGATGTAACGCTCGTTATCATTTTCAACCATCCATCATTTCAATTATTAATCAACAACTTAAAAGTAGCTGCTCGTTTTATTCGTGCTCATTCAGAGTTAAAAACTACTCTTATTTAGGCCCGATTTATTCAATAAAAAAAAACTGTCTGTGTGTACAGGTCACTTAAGGGAAGGTAAAGCTAGTCGATTCTGACTCGTCATCAATGAATACGTGAATGTATAAAAGTAATCATAAATTCGGGCGCTTTGAGGGAGGTGTTGGTGGGAATATTAAAGTTACGGTGACTCTGAGTTCATAAACATTCAAAAGGCAAGATTCCGTTTTTGCCTTTGAATGTTCCTCAGAAAATCACCACTACTCGTCACTTAGGTGTATGGGTTTTGGTTTAGAACTTTGGGGGGGAGGACTGGGACTAATTAAGGCTAATAGTCATATTTAAGCGGTTGCACCACAGAATCTAAGCCCTCAATCTTGAGAGCTAAACATAACTGCATTAAGTCGCCCAACTCACCTTGTGGGAAGCCCTTTTTATCGAACCACAGCAAGTATTCTTCAGGTAGGTCAATCAAGGTGCGGCCAGCGTATTTTCCAAATGGCATTTGCATTCTGGCTAGCTTAATTAGGTTCTCTTTCTCTAGCATTACAAGCTCTTTCTAGACGTCGTCGATGTTCTGTAGAGTATCACCTAAACGTTCAACCCAATAGTTGATCGCATCTTTGGCGTCATCTAGCGAATCAATCATAGTAGAAAAGTCTTTGTTACCCGCTTCGCGGTCGATAGCTGCAAACAATGGAGTGCCGTCTTGCGCATCACTGACCAATAGCTCAACACTGGCGCTCCCAACGTTGGTGTGCTCGCCTGTCGTCACCTTAGATATAGTCGACATCGCAAGGCCAAACGGCAGCACACTGCTTGTCACGGCTAAGATCGGATTGGGCGTTTCAACATTACTTAAGGCAATACTCAAACGTAGCGTGTTCCCTGTTGGTTCATCGACAATCGTTTTATGAGGCGATATTTTCGCTTCCAAACGGCTCACCATATGATCTGTGAGCTCCTGAATGTCTTCCTGATCTAATGTGCCTTCTTCTGCCAACACAAAGACTTGATCGATCACCACAGAGTCATAAGCGTCTAACTTGGATTTCAAACGTTGTTCGTCACGCAGCCCTATCCTTGCCCAAACTAAATCAACGCCCCCATCAGGGCCAGGCTGAAAATCTTCATAACTGGTGAATTTAGTAGCGGTTTTAATTGGGCCGCCTGCACAACCAAACAAAAACATGCTGGTTGCAACAAGCAAAAGGACTTTTAAAGGTTTCATAACGCACTTAAGTAAATCAAGGAATTAACTAAGTATGCCATACCCTAAGTGAAAAAGTTGTAGAAAAAGAGGTAAAACTCAGAGCTCGATCTAAAATCAATGGTTCTGAACGGTATGTGCATACTCTACGATCACCTGATTGCCTTCGATATAAGCATTTTGGATCTCACCATCAACACTCATTCTACTTTTCAGATAAACCACTTTGGGCCCGGATTCATTGTCTTCTTTAAGTGAAGGGAGCACATTCCTTGGCTCCAAATGAAGCAAACGACAGAAGTGACTAACGAAAGACATGGTTAATGCTTTCTCCCCTCTTAGCACTCGAGAAAAATCCAACTGGTTCATGCCTAGCTTTTTTGAAAACTCCATCTGCGTAATTCGCATTCGAGATTTTTGTGACATCCACGTTTGGTACAAAGCATCTCTATCTTGCTCAGTGAATTCCATTACCGGTTCCTTTATATAATTCATGCCAATCAATTGTCCGGCTTTTCATACATGGCATGTCAGGGTTTGGTTAGTGGAAACCAAAGGTTTGGTTTTGATATGGAATAACCTTGTTTGATCTGTACAGAGCTATCAGAGCAAATAATGATCCGCCAACAGAGCAACAAACAAAATCATAAGATGATAAATGGAGAACTTGAAGGTCTTCATCGCCATGTTAGGCTCATCACGATACTTAAGTACCCAAGCGTGATAAACAAACCCACCGTTGAGTACCAATGAAGCGCTTAGGTATATCCAACTGCTCATGCCGACCAATACCGGCAATATACACACGATGCTAAGCAACAAGGTATAGAGCAAAATAGAAGTCTTGGTGTATTCGATTCCGTGGGTCACAGGCAGCATAGGGATGTTCACTTTGGCATACTCGTCACGACGATGAATTGCCAACGCCCAGAAGTGCGGAGGTGTCCAAATAAAGATGATCATCACCAACAACCAAGCATTTGAATGAAGCTCGTTGGTGACTGCCGTCCAGCCCAATAGGGGAGGCATTGCGCCAGCTATCCCTGCTATCACGATGTTTTGTGGCGTCGCTCGCTTCAAGTACATGGTATAAATCACCGCATAGCCTAATAAGCTTGCAAAGGTTAACCAAGCCGTGAGTTGATTGACCCACACCACTAACGTAGCAAACCCAAGTAAGCCGATACCCGCTGCAAAGCTGAACACACGCACACTACTCAGTTCACCAGATGGTAAAGGGCGTCGATTTGTTCGAGTCATCTGACCGTCGATCTTTTTATCGATCAAATGGTTAAATGCAGCCGCTGAACCTGCCATTAACCCTATCCCAATCATCCCGAACACAGTTTGTTGCAAAGGCAATCCATTCGGCACGGCCAAGCACATCCCAACCAATGCCGTCAGCAACATCAAAGCCACCACTTTAGGCTTGGTCAACGTTAAATAAACTTTCCAAGTGGCTTTGTTTTTTATAGCAATTTCGTGACTTAAAGCTATGTCATTGTTGGCTGCTATCTTATGAGCTAAGGCTGCGTCTTGAGCCACCACTTCATACTGTGTTGACGTTCTACTGACCATGATTACCTCCTTGTAATACATTGTTTTTCACCAAGCTCTGACTTGGTTTGCGTTGCCACACGACAAAATTGGTTACAACCATGCTGATGAGCAACATCGCTGCGACTAGGTTATGCAAAACCGCAACTGAAATTGGCAGATGAAACCATACATTACTGATCCCAAGGCTGATTTGAGTAAACAAGACTATTGCGACAATCACGCTCAGCTTTTGGTGAGGCGCTTGGCCAAATTTCCATAGCTTGTACACAATCATCAGCACCGTTAACGTCGCCACAATAGCCCCGAACCTGTGCATGACATGGATGGTAAGTCTTGCGGGATATTCCAACACACCAAACTCATAGTTATCGTGTCCATGTTGAGCAAAGTCGAACGCATTCTTGAAATCTAAATAGCTTGTCCAGTTCCCTTCGCAGATAGGTAATTGGGTACACACCAGAGCGGCATAATTAGACGATGTCCAGCCACCAAGCAGTATCTGCCCGACTACAATGAGTAATCCGAATAGTGCCGAGACTTTAAGTGGTGAAGAATAGGTAGCCTCACCAAAACGGCTTTGGAAATGAGACAAACGACAGTAGAGCAGACACAACAGTGACAGCAACGTGAAGCCCCCCATCAAATGCGCCATAACCACAACGGGCATCAACTTGAGAGTCACCGTCCACATTCCAAGCAAAGCCTGAAATATCACGGTTGCAGAGATAAGTAACGGAAGACCAGCAGTTGTTATATTCTTTTTAATACACCAAGCAACAACGACAAAGATAAGCAGCCCTAATGTTCCTGCAAAGTAGCGATGGATCATCTCAATCCAAGCTTTGTCTGCTTCGAGAGCTCGTTCTGGAAATTGTAGATTGGCTTGATTAACGGCTTGGGTATTCGAGGGAACGGTGATCTTTCCATAGCACCCAGGCCAGTCAGGACAACCAAGGCCAGCATCAGACAAGCGTGTATAAGCGCCGAGCACAATCACGGTAAGGGTTAACAAGATAGTTAATCTCATCATGTGCATGAGTAAATCAGGGGCTTTATTCTGCATCGTTTATCTCCCTATACTTATTCCCTTTTCGCTAACAACACTCAGCATTAACGCAATATGCTAAAGACCATCAACTTAAGCTGATTAACTACCCAACTCGTGACAGCTTAAGCAGCTTTCTTAGATCATGAATCATGCCTTTAGATTGGCTGACTAGCTGCGAAGGATCAGAAACGCTTTTGTATTCCATAACCAATTGCCCGAGTGGGTCAATTATGACAATGGAAGCTGGTGCAAACTCAGTACTTAATTGATCACCACCAGCTAACAAAGACAAATCCGGCTTATCAAGCGAACCCGTTAACGAGTTACCCTCAGATACAAAAACAACGGCGGTCACTCGCTCTTTGTTTTTCCCTAACGCTAAGTAGCTTTGATTCAAATAATGAAGCTGTTGTTCACACAAGCTTTCGCACTCCATCGGTGCGATATAACCCACTAACCACCCTTCTCCAGCCATGGGTACCGTTACTCCGAAATCCGCAAGCGTGGTTCTTGGTTCTACCAATTCGCCTGAGTTAGTGACGCCTGACGTGTACCAATTCTGGTCCAATACGGTTTTGGCGATAATGGCTGGCAAAGCGAAAATCAAAACTAATCCGATTAATACCAGACGTCCCTTAGTACGGCGGCTTTTAAGCTCGGCCATGTTTGCCTCGGTAATTTCCCTGTTCACTTGTGCTTGAGATTTATCCATCCTTGTTCCTCGTGATAGGTGTTGCCTTTAGGTACCGATAGCCAATCAACATCGTCAAAAACAAAAGTACCGCAGCCATAACAAACCATTGAAATGAGTAACCAAAGTGCTTCTCAGATTTCATCGCCGTTGGACGCCATAACATTTCATAGGGCCATGCATCTAAACTCTGAGGTTGGAAGACAAAGGGCAGCACTTCTTGCCCGGTGTACTGTGATAGCGCTGTTATGTTTAAGTTTTGAATTCTATTCGGTGTCGTATTTTCTAATCCCAACTCATGACTTAGAGGGTTCACCGAACGTGTGTACAAACGCCCTGACATATTGGTTGGTAGTGTGATGCTTCCTAATTGGGGTAGCTCTCTTCTGTCACGGCTAGCTGCAACGAACCCAAGATCGATCAACAGTTGTTTTCTTCCATCTTGTGTTGGAACTTCGCCCAACATGTAAATCACATACCCTACCGTTCCTTGGTTAATCTGGTTGTCTAACAAAACCACTAATCCACTGGGTGCTTCCAGCTCCACGTCAACTCTCAAACCATTTAAAGACGGCAGTTCAGATGCACCTTGCATTTGTGTACGCGAGCCCTTCCATTCAGAGATAACCGTATCCAATGACCTAGACGATTGCTGCGCTCTTTCTGATAGCTGCATTTCATAGCGCAATTTCTCGTTACCTCGATCTAACTGCCACAAACCCAACTTGATTAAAATGCCGACTGAAACCACAGTTAAAACAACCGCTATCCAAAAACCTTTACTGCGGAACTTGTGTTCATCATCAATCAATCGGTTTGGAGTTATCACTATGGCGTCATCTACCTTTGTGTTGTTATTTAAAATTGTGTTAGTCGCTTTGCTGTTCTTCATCGCTTTCAATTTGATGAAAGGCCTAATTCAAATCGCCTCTGGTAAACACAATGGCAAAAGACTGAGTCACTTCTTAGGTCGCCGTGTGATGCTGTCTGCCATCGTAGTGCTATTATTGTTACTTGCCCTAGCCTCAGGCACCATCACTCCAAATCCAAGACCTTACTAAGGCATTCAAGTTTTCAAACTTATTTATTCTTCAAAACACGACTTAAAGCAGCCCCGTACATCATCAAAGTACATAGACAAACACGAACAGACCTAACCAAACCACATCAACAAAGTGCCAATACCAACTGCCCGCTTGGAACGCAAAGTGGTCTTTCGGAGTGAAGTGGTCTTTCGCAACTCTCGCCAGTAACACAATCAAAAAGATCGTCCCTAAACAGACATGCAAGCCATGGAATCCGGTCAACAAGAAGAAGGTGTTGCCATAGATACCAGACTGAAGTGTCAGCCCCATTTCTTGATAAGCGTGAAGATACTCTTCAACTTGGAAGAACAGGAAGAAGCCAGCCAGAACAATGGTTATCTCCAACCAGACGATCAAAGCCATACGCTTATTTTGTTCAAGACTGATATGTGCCATGTGCAGCGTCACAGAGGAAAGCAGCAGAATAATGGTGTTCTTAAGAGGGATACCTTGCCAAGGCATGGCTTGTGTCGTCACACCATCAGGGGTAGTAGTTAGTGGCCATATTGATTGGAACATCGGCCACAATACTTCATGGGTCATTTCATTATTACCCGCGCCACCAATCCAAGGCACAGAAATCATTCGAGCATAGAAAAGCGCGCCAAAGAAAGCGCCAAAGAACATGATTTCAGAGAAAATAAACCAACTCATTCCTTGTCTAAAAGAACGAGAAATCTGCTCAGAATAGAGACCACTCAATGATTCTGTGATCACATTGCTAAACCAACCTGCGAGCATGTAAAGCAGCACAGCAAACCCGACTAACAACACCGCTTTGCCAAACACGCCGCCAGCAGCGTCGGTGCCCATATTTTGCACCGTCAAGCCAGCGCCAACCGCGACCAAAAACAGTGCTACAGCACCCACCAATGGCCAGTGGCTTTGGTGTGGAACGAAATAAACTTCCTTTTTAGAACTCATCGCTCAACTCCTTATGTTGATACTGGTTCTGTAAATCCCTAGTTACTTGCGAGTGTGCTCGCTTTTGGTGAGCCAGATTGTAGTGTGTTCAATGTTGATGTGCTCACTTCAGGCTTACTTGCCTCTCCACTCACCTGACTCGTAATGTTAAACAGCGTATAAGAGAGTGTAAGCGTATGTATCGATTCTGGAATATCTGGCTCAATGTAAAATATCAAACCCATTTCTGCGCTCTTGTGCCCGTCCAATGGCTGCTGATTAAAACAAAAGCATTCCATCTTATTGAAGTAAGTTGCCCCCATACCTGGAGAAACCGATGGCACAGCTTGGCCAACCAATGAGGTTCCAGAAAGGTTTTTGGCAATGTAGTTAGTTTGAACCACCTCACCAGGATGAACCTCTAACACTCGAACTTCAGGCGAAAACTGCCACGGCATATCTAGCTTAATGTGCGACATAAATTCAACGCGGACCGTACGAGAGTAATCAGGCTGCATTCCCTGAGGTTGAACGGCAGAGACCGTGTTGGTTTTGCCGTTGATCCCCAAGGCTTCACACATTACGTCATACAGAGGAACCAAAGCGAAACCGAAGCCAAACATCGCAACCACGCTCAACACCAAGTAGCCCGTCAGCTTTTTAGTCGATCGCTTATTAGACAGGCGCTTTGGTTGCTTTTTATCTTGATTGGGATCGCTTTGCTTATCACTCATAGCTCATCCCTCTAATCTACTTTAGGTGGATGAGTAAAGGTGTGGTGAGGCGCTGGGCTTGGTACTGTCCATTCTAGTCCTTCAGCCCTATCCCAAGGCTTACTTGGTGCAGGCTCTCCGCCTCTTACGCACTTAATAGCTAGCCATAAGAAAATCAACTGAGACAACCCAAAGGCAAAGCCACCAATCGACACGACTTGGTTAACATCAGCAAACTGAATGGCGTAATCTGGAATACGACGCGGCATACCCGCTAACCCTAAAAAGTGCATAGGGAAGAACAGTACATTGACTGAAATCACCGACGTCCAGAAATGCCACAGGCTGAGCTTGTGATCGTACATATGCCCAGTCCACTTAGGCAGCCAATAATAGGCAGCAGCCATAATAGAGAACACGGCACCGGTTACCAGAACGTAATGGAAATGAGCTACAACAAAGTAGGTATCGTGGTATTGAAAATCAGCTGGCACGATAGCGAGCATCAATCCAGATAACCCACCAATCGTAAACAGAACAATGAAGGCAATCGCAAACAGCATTGGCGTCTCAAAGGTCAGAGCCCCTCGCCACATGGTCGCCACCCAGTTGAAGACTTTCACACCGGTCGGCACAGCGATCAACATGGTGCAATACATGAAGAACAATTCTGCAAATACTGGCATACCCGTGGTGAACATGTGGTGCGCCCAAACCAAGAATGACAGCAATGCGATACTACAGGTCGCATAAACCATAGAGTGATAACCAAACAGACGCTTACCACTGAATGCTGGGATGATGGCTGAGACAATACCAAAAGACGGCAAGATCATGATGTACACTTCGGGGTGCCCAAAGAACCAGAATATGTGCTGGAACATCACCGGGTCCCCACCACCAGCGGCATCAAAGAAGCTAGTACCAAAGTATTTGTCGGTCAGCACCATGGTAACCGCACCCGCGAGCACGGGCATCACGGCTATTAGTAAGAAAGCGGTAATTAACCATGTCCATACGAACATCGGTAGCTTGAACCAAGTCATACCCGGCGCGCGCATGTTCACTATGGTTACGATCACGTTAATCGCCCCCATGATCGAACTGATCCCCATAATATGAACTGAGAATACGAATAGCGCGGTGCTGTCTGGGCCATAAGTTGTTGAGAGCGGAGCATAAAATGTCCAACCAAAACTCGGCCCGCCTCCCTCAGTAAACAAAGATCCGATCAGGATTAAAAATGCAAAAGGCAGAATCCAGAAACTGAGGTTGTTCATTCTCGGCAGCGCCATATCTGGAGCACCGATCATCATCGGGATCATCCAGTTAGCCAAGCCCGTAAATGCCGGCATCACCGCACCAAATACCATGATTAAACCGTGGACTGTGGTCATTTGATTAAAGAAATCTGGCTCAACGAGTTGCAAACCCGGTTGGAATAGCTCAGCACGGATGACCATCGCCATCGCACCACCCGTTAAGAACATCGCAAAACTGAACCAAAGATATAATGTACCAATGTCTTTATGATTGGTTGAGTACAGCCAACGCGCCCAACCTTTAGGTGCCGCATGTGAGTCGTGATCATCAACAGGCAAATCATTATTGCCTAGTGTACCTTCCTTAGAATGGCTCAGTGCTTGGTCTTCTGCTGGAGCCGATTTCACCGGCTTATTGATTGGTGAACTCATAACTGCTCCTTAGCATCGTTTTGTGCTTTGTCCGTTGAGCCTTCCGTTTCATCCGTTGAACCTTGTTCGTCAGAAGCTTGTTCCCCGCCTTCTTGCTTGGCTTTATAAGCGTTCACATCTGAAGCCTGAACAATATCCCCAGTGTCATTACCCCAAGCGTTTCGTTGATAAGTCACTACCGCTGCGATCTCTTTCTCAGTTAACTGATTATCGAATGCTTGCATCGCCGTCCCGCCACGACCATAAACAATAGTGTCGATATGAACATCCACATCGCCAAGCGCAATAGGGCTTCCTTTTATGGCAGGAAATGCTCCAGGGATACCTTCGCCGTTAACTTGGTGACACACCGCACAACGAGTTTTATACACCTCTTCGCCAATGGTATTGAGCTCTTCCAAGGAAAGTGACGCATCTAATGCATCTTGCGCGGCTTGCTGTGCGGCTACCGCCAATTCTTTTTGTTCGGCTAACCATGCGTCATACTCAGCTTCTTCCATCGCATGCACCACTATCGGCATAAACCCATGAGCACGACCACACAACTCAGCACACTGGCCTCGATAAACACCGGGCTCATCTATCTTTGTCCAAGCCTCATTGATGAAACCCGGAATGGTATCTTTCTTAACGGCAAAAGCTGGTACCCACCATGAGTGAATAACATCATCGGAAGTCATCAAAAAGCGGACTTTACGATTGATAGGCAGTACAAGTGGCTTATCAACTTCTAACAGGTAATGCGCGCCTTTCACTTCGATGCCTTCAATCTCTTTATCACTGGTTGCTAGGAGGCTGAAAAACTCAACGTCTTCACCAAAATAGCTGTAATGCCATTTCCATTGTGACCCTGTGATTTTAACGGTCAGATCTGATTGGGAGGTGTCTTCCATCGCTATTAAGGTTTTAGTGGCGGGTATCGCCATAGCGATAAGGATAATAATAGGAATGATGGTCCAAAGAATTTCTACTTTCGTGCTTTCGTGAAAATGGGCAGCAACCGCACCCTTCGACTTTCTGTGCCTCAGAATCGAATAGAACATCACTCCAAAAACAACAAAGGCAATCGCACAGCAGATATAGAAGATCAGCATATGAAGCTCGTATACCTTACCGCTGATCTCAGTGACACCTTGAGTCATGTTGTATTCACTGCTTGCATGCACCAAAGGCGACACCAAAACCACAACAAAACTTTTCAAAAGCCACGCTAGCCTAACCAGTAATCTTTTCAAAAGATCTCTCCTTATCCTTCCTAATTGGATACTTGCGACCTAAATGTCGTTGCGAGCTGTGTTTCGTTACGAGCTGTGTTTCGTTACGAGCTATATTCGTTGCGAGCTACGTTTCATTACGAGCCAGACAACATTCATTGTTATTCCAGCTGAACATGAAAAGCTGAATCTCAATCTAAAACTCACATGGAGCTAGCCTGTAAACGGGCTGCTGACCTCATCTCAACTTAAGAACCAATACGGATCATAAGCGTTGGAAGTTTCCACTAAAGATTCAAAAACGACGAATTTGTTAAGTTTTGTTATATTTATGTAAAAGGCTAGTTAGTGATATCCAATTGTTCAAGGTAAGTTTACTTATTAAACAGTCAATTATTTGAAGTGGCTTTCCCCATATGCCTTTCCCTTACTGTTGGAATTTATTTTAAATTGAGTTTTACGATTGCTTTCATAGAAATGATAATCAGTATCATTTAAATTAAATCAACAGAAAGACACCCCGATATTAAAAGGTTTAGTGATTATGCAAGATGCAATGAACTGGTTAGCGAGAGACCCAGACCCAAGAACTCGTGAAGAGCTTCAATACCTTATCGATGAGGGAATGCACGACGAACTTGAAGACCGCTTTATTCAACGATTAGAATTCGGAACGGCGGGACTGCGCGGCAAAGTCGGATGCGGCCCAAATAGAATGAACCGCCTGGTCATACAAGAAACGGCCACAGGCCTTGGCCACTATTTAATTGAACATGTCGAAAATGCCTCTATGCGTGGTGTAGTGGTTGGCTACGACGGCCGTTTAGATTCAAAGCAATTCGCGATTGATACAGCTTCTGTACTCACTGCTTTAGGTATTAAGGTTTACCTAACTTCGAATGTTGCAGCGACACCTATCGTTGCCTTTGGTATCGAGCACTTCAACGCGGCGGCGGCTGTTGTCGTGACGGCGAGCCACAACCCGCCGGAGTACAATGGCTTCAAAGTGTACTGGGAGAATGGCGCTCAAATCATTCCCCCTCATGATGCAGGCATTGCTGCTGAAATAGACATAGCATCGACCAAGGCCATCCCATTGATGAGCCTTAGTGACGCTGAAACACAGGGTAAGTTGGTATGGTTAACTGAAGGCTATTATCAAACGTACCGCGCTGCGATCAACCAGAGCCCACACGTGAGTAAAGAGATCGAATCGGCGAACACCACCATCACCTATACCGCTATGCATGGTGTCGGCGCACAAATGGCGGAAGATCTACTTCATAATTCTGGATTCCATAAGGTGTTCAGTGTTGCCGAACAGAGAGAGCCAGATGGTCACTTCCCAACCGTGAACTTCCCCAACCCGGAAGAAAAAGGCGCGATGGATCTTGTGGTTAACTTAGCAAAAAGTGTCGATGCCGACATCGCTTGCGCTAATGACCCAGATGCAGACCGATTTGCGGTTGCCGTTCGAACCGATGATAAAGTCAGAACTGAAGATGCTTCCTATAAAATGCTCACGGGTGACCAAGTGGGTGTGTTATTCGCGCACTACTTGCTATCAAAGCCACACACTAAAAACCAGTTAGTTGGTAACAGTATCGTATCTTCAACTCTACTTGAGAAAGTGGCTAATTCTCACGGTGCGACTTACTTCCAAACACTGACTGGCTTTAAATGGTTAGCGAATATTGGCATGCAATTAGAAGATGAGAAAAACGAGTTCTTGTTCGCCTATGAAGAAGCGTTAGGCTACACAATTGGTACTCAGGTACGAGACAAAGATGGGCTGTCTGCTATCGTCGTGTTTGCTCAACTGGTTGAGGAGTTAAAATCTCAAGGGCGAACCGTTTGGGATCTTCTCGCTCAAATTTCATTTGAACATGGGGTTCATACCAACGCGCAACGAAGTATTGCCCTAGACCCAGATTCACCATCGATTGGTTCTAAACTCCGCTCGGCACAACCAAAAGTAATAAACGGTGTCGCTATCTCTGTGATTGAAGACCTGCAGTCTTCTTTGCGCTTTATTGTCGGTGGGGCTACCGAGGCGATTAACCTGCCAGCAAGTGACGTACTCATCTATCATCTCGAGGATGGTTCACGCATTATCGTAAGACCTTCAGGAACAGAACCAAAAGTTAAGGTTTATTATGAGACGGTAACAAAGTTCGAAGGGACAGAAACCTATGACGATACTCGCAAGCGCGGTGAAGAGTACATGGATAAGCTCATCGAACAACACCAGAAAGAGCTGAACTCTTAGCTCATCATTCTTTCAAAACATCAGTTCAATGAAGTACAATATGTAACTGATAGACATAAAAAATGGACGCTCGAAGCGTCCATTTTTGTATCGGCGGCCAACCCCAATAAACTGTTTGAGTTGCAGTCTACGAGGTAAAGAAAGAAGACAACATCCACACCGCTAACACGATGAAAACTCCGCCCATCACTTTTTGCTGATAGGTACGAAACTTAGCATTTTCTACCAAAGATTTACCAATAGTACCCACTAACGCCACAAGTAAAAAGTTGAACGTCAAACCTAGCACATTCAGCAATAAGCCCAGAACGAGCATCTGCTCACCCGAAGTCGCTTCAATACTCGTCGATACAAACTGCGGTAAGAACATCACGAAAAAAACCAACGCTTTAGGGTTAAGCAGGTTACTAATAAGTGCTCGTTGGTAGTACGCTTTTGCAGCACGGTTGTCGCTTAACTCAGGCGCACTGCCCTGTTCTGTTCGAAGACAATCCCACCCCATCTTTAATAAGTATGCACCGCCTAATAGATGAAGAGCTTTTAAAGCCACTGGACTCATCGCAATCAATGCTGAAACGCCCATTGCTGCCAATACTGTCAGGATAATTCCAGAAGTCGCATTACCTAAGCTCGCAAACACACCGACTTTACGGCCATAGCTCATGCTTGAACTCGCGATAAGTAACATATCAGGGCCTGGTAAAAGGAGAAGAGCTACAACGGCCGTCAGGTAAACAGGTAGGATGGTTAAATCGATCATGGGTTTCAGTATTGATAAAAATGGAGGCGAATTTTATATCAATTACTAACACCCTTCCAGATGCAATCAGTTGCTAGGTATTAAATTGATCGAATTAAACACCATCAATGAACAGTAAAACCAATTTATTAACTAAATACAAAAGACTAATTAACGTGCTACCCACTCGATCTCAATCACAGTGGTTTCGCCACACTTTAGACGACCAAGGAAAATATCACCTTGATGTACCTCTCCAACACCTTTCGGAGTGCCCGTCATCACAACATCACCGTCAAGCAAAGTCGTATAAGAAGATAACTCTTCGAGGATGGTCTGTGGGGAATAAAGCATCTGTTCAACATGCCCTTTTTGAACGCGGACACAGTTAATAAATAACTCTATGTTTAAGTCAGAGAGGTCCAAGTTATCTATGGGAACAAAGCGACTAAAAACAGCAGAACCATCAAAAGCTTTAGCACGTTCCCAAGGCAGACCTTTTGCCTTCAAACTACTTTGTAACTCGCGTTTGGTAAGGTCTAAACCTAGCCCCACGGCAGAGTATTCACCGTTTTCAACAATGAAGCAGATTTCAGCTTCATAATGTAACGTTTCTTGATGGAAAGATGATAGAGAAGACGTAACGCTAGTGCTCGGCTTATTAAACACCACCATAGAGTCAGGGATAACATTATTAAGCTCTTCGATGTGATCAACATAATTGCGCCCAATACACAGTACTTTGCTGGGTGTTGCTGTTCGTTTCGAATTCATCAATTGCTCCTGATCTACAACGCTGCTCATAGTTTGTCCCTAAACTGTTTTTTGGAGCGCAGAGTTTACCGCATCATTAAAAGAGAATCTTCGTCAAGATGGTTACCAATATCTAAATTCTGATCTTTAGCTCAATTAAATGATTTAAATACTTTTATCCGAAGATCGCGACGTATAAGAACTGATGACAAGAGCCATAGCTACGTAGATCATCGCTGCGTAGACCATAGCTACGTAGATGAAATGAATGGCAAGGTAACATGAAGGGAAAGCTAAAACAGATGCATATAGAACGAAAGCAGCCCCCTCAAACCAAAAGGCTTGAGAGGGCTTAGCATGGTGTCTAGGACAGTATCCGAAAAGGTAAATTTAAGGAGTAAACACTATGCATAATAGTAGTCAAACTCAATGAGTCGCGACTTATAGGTAGAAACGAGCACCAATAGTCCACTTGTCATCAGTTTTTCTGTTGTCTGCATCGTTTAGATCAAACTGATAGCCAGTGTAGCCAACAACATTGCTCGTAAAGTTGTATTCAGCTTGTAGAGCTAGCTCTTCACGGTCAGTTTGTGTTGCCGCGCCTTTCGTCGCTTCGCCTTCAACAACTTCGTAGTTAACGCTTAAGTTTAAGCTGTTCGCTAAAGCGTAAGCCGCTAGCAATTCATATGCATCACTTTCTTCAAGGCCTGCGTTCATGTTTTCGTTTGAAGCGTAGATACCTGCTAGGTATAAACCTGAACCGTAAGAACCGTATGCAGCAGAAACTAGGTGAGATTCAGCCGTCTTAGAAACACCACCCTCTTTGAAGTCACCAGTGTTGAAGGCATAACCCAATTTAACACCAGCGATTGAGTAACCAAGAGTCGCTTGAATACGGTCATCGTAAGACACCGTTGAACGAGTAGTAACAACAACACCACCAAGAACGTTTTCAGTGTCAGTCGTTACGTCATTGCTGCCCTGCCAACCTAGACCAAAGCTAAGCTCACCCGCTTCACCAAAATCAAATCCGTTGCGGTAACTTGCCATTTTGTCTGCACGACCAGTACCTAGCGCACCGTGGTTGTCGTATAAGAAATCGTTCGCGAAAGCGATCGGCATATCAGTAGCTGAAGCTACATCGTAGTATGGCGCCCACTGCGTACCTGCAACAGCACGACCTAGCTCATCATGACTTAAACCTACATAACCAAGACGAGTAGTGAACGACTCATCACCACCGTTTAGGTAGTTAAGCGCCCATTCGCCTTTAGCGTCAGCTGTGAAGCCATTACCTAATTCTTGCGTAGCATTAAAGTTGATACGTGGTGAGTTTGTACCAACATCCGTATCGCCTTTCTCTGAACCATTCAGGTTTACAGAAACGTGACCACCAACAGAGAAGGCTGTACCGTCTTCGTTATAAAGCTCTACCGCAACTGCCTGTGTACCAAATACTGCACCAGAAATTGCTAGCGCTAAAAGTTTCTTATTCATTGTCATATCCATTTGTAACTGGGAGAGTGATTCCATAACAACCTCGTACTTACGAAGAGGTTGTTACCTGCATTTAACAAGTGGGAAAACACTAATATACGACTGACAAAAAAGTTGCATTAAAATATATAAAATAAAAAAAATCTCGCTATAAAAACAAAAAATACCATTAAAAACAAACCATTAAAAACAAACCTCAAGCTAATTTTTGGTATTCTTTGATATAAAAACCTTTGATTTTTTGATTTTCCAATCATAAAAACAGCATTAGACACTTAAGCTACAAACGACTTTCTAGACCATTCTGCGACATACCATTAACTTAGAAACATCCTGTAACATAATGAACCGTACTGAAATATTTAGCCTTGTGAAACAATTCCCAATTTGAACTAGGATAAGTTGCTTTATTAATTATTGGCTATTGCTTTATTGAAAGTTCACTAGAGAAAATACAAAAAAAGGGCAACCAATCCGTGACTGGTTGCCCTAATACAAGTTAGTACATTCTTATTTGAAGCAAACCTCAGCCCAACGTGCTAGGCCTGAAGTTACGGAACCAAAATAGTTACCACTCACAATTGGCACATTCGGTACGGCTTGTTGTACTGCTTCTCGAAGAATAGGAGAACGGGCAGAACCGCCCGTCATGTAGATGACATCTGGCTTTTTCTGACCTTGTTGAATCGCTTCTTTGACCAATTCAATCATCTTAGATTTTGGCGTTTCAATCGCTTCAATCATCTGCTCAACGGAGATATCCACTTCAATCAGATCTGATGCAACATTGATTGCTGTTCGATATTGGGAGGATTCTGCCAATGCAATCTTGGCTTCTTCCGCCCGACGCACAATGCTGTAACCTAAAGTATCGTGATAGACCTTCATTAAACGGTCTAACTTTTGAGGCTCTGAAGCTTCTTTACGAAGTAACTTTAACGCGGCTAGGTTTTCCCTTGAATAGAAGTTTTTTTGAGCTTCTACATTGTTTATCGCAATTGGATTCCAGAATTGAGTCAACGGCATATCGATACCCGAAATACCCTTACTACCCATACCGAAAGGTGACATCAATTGTTTGAAGGCAAGGTAAATATCAAGATCATTACCCCCTACCCTTTGTCCACTGTGTGCTAACAAGCTTTGGGTGCGGTTCGCTTTACCAGACCAACTTGGCCCCATTTCTAACAATGAGCAATCAGTGGTACCACCACCAATATCGACAACCAATACCGTTTGGTTTTCAGTCAGAGTACTTTCGTAATCAAGGCCTGCAGCGACCGGTTCAAATTGAAAGGCTATATCAAGGAAACCTGCACGTTTGGCTGCACGTGAGAGTATATCTTCGGCTTGTCGGTTTGCTTCTTCACCACCACGACCGTGGAAGTTAATTGGTCGGCCAATAACAGCTTGTTTGATCGGCTCTTGAGTCGTAATTTCAGCTTGATGCTTGATATTCGCCATCATGGCACACACTAAATCTTCGAAGAAACTCACCTGGACATCATGTAATCCACTGGCACCAAGGAAAGACTTGGGGGACTTAACGTAATAAACGTCACGAGGGTCTTCCAAATAGAGGTCCAATGCAGCCTGACCAAATGCCATGTCTTCTGGCACTAGGTCGATACTCTCTTCTCGGTTCAGAGCGATAGCACGTCGCAACACCTGGTCACCAATCGCATCACTCGGTTTGATATTCAAATGGCGAAATAGGTGCTCAGAAACGCTCTCACGAGTAGGTGCAAATACAGTTGAGGGAATATAATGGTTGCTACCTTCCAATGGTAACAGGCTTGGTTCTCCATCAACCATCGCCGCGACAGAACAGTTCGCTGTTCCATAATCAAATCCAATAAACATAATATCCCCCACTCAACAAAAGGGTCGAGATGCTACATGAAAAGCCTTTAAATTACGAGGTCATTTGTCGATTTTACTTAGGGTCTGTTGACCTTTCGTGGTTAAATTTTTGTTCGAGATAGAATCGTTTTAGGCGCGGCAAGATGTATGTAGCCTAGTCATTCTAAGTAAATACATCTTAACAAAGTATAAAACGATTCTAACCGAACCCTTCGGGCAGCCTTTGTGGTTCATTTCTACTGTGTTATCGGCTTCTCATGTAGGCTAGCTACACTTCAAAGCCTCTGCCTTGTAGAAATTTCCCACAAAGTGCTGCAAAAATCAGCTCGAAAGATCAACAGACCCTTGTGTTTTTGGTTTGATGACTCTTAAAAAGGAAACAAATATGCTACATTTCAGCCCAAATGAATCATGGGTTAGATAGATGAAAACACCTTGCCGAGCGGCTTGTAAAAATAATGGCGGAATGTGCAGTGGCTGCTTTCGAACAATGGATGAAATTATAGGTTGGAAAGGCTTATCTGAAGACGAACGAACGTCAGTCATGGATAACCTTAGTGGCGAGAGTTCGACTCACCAATGTCCGCAGTGTCATGAGCCAGCTCAATGCGATATTAGTGCGGGTAAAGAGACGTGTTGGTGTTTTGAGTTAGAGAAGCGTGATACTAGCAACATTCCAAAAACTGGTGCGTGCATGTGCCGTAAATGCCTGTCTGCCTTGCCTATTCAGTAGCTTACGAACCTAGTCAAGAGTTTTCATACATAATCAACAGCTTGCAAACATAATCAATAGCTTACAAAGCTACTCAGCAGCTTACGAGCCTGTTCATCATATACAAAAAAGCGAGAGGTTGTTCTCTCGCTTCAAGATACGACATTAAGTTTCGACCTACTACTTACTACTTACTACTTACTAATAGTTATCTAGTTAGTGGTTACTTCGATTTTGCAATCAGCGCAGGCTGAGAAAACTGTACTCCGCTCCAGCCATGAGTCATGAAGTTACGAATATTTTGATGGTCAGTGTTCTCGGGAAAACCTAATACGTCATTACGATAAAATTGACCAAAACAAGCAAGTGTTTGCTCTGCAGATAGACCTTGCTCTAAACCAAAAGCAAAAATCTTACACGAACCATTATTCTGCCCAGTGGCATTCACTACATCGCCATTACGAAATTCACTCTCAGCAAAATCATAATGAGCTTCTATCACTTGTATTGTGTCTTCAAATTGCACGCTTTCTGGGGTATCAGCCAGAGTATTCAATAAGGTTTGCAGTTCCATTTAATATTTCTCCATCAAGTACATATCTGAAGCAGTGTATCTTGTTTTTCAGCAAGAGTAAGCCGTTGTTTCCTTTAATCCGTTATTCATTTTTTTGACGTCCATGACTAATTACTTCAATGAAACTAATGACATAGTTTTATCAGAGCGTTATATTATTTTATCAAACGGTCAATATTGTTTAGTAACGAATATGCATAAAGACAGAAGGTTAGAACTGTTCAGATACCTTAAACCAGGTACAAAAACAGTGGGTGTATTGGAGTTTGGCCTAGATGACTCAATCCAGATAAGTACACTTTATATCGGACACAAAGAAGATCAGTACCTTATACTTGAACTTTCAAAAAAAGCGACCGAAGCACTAACCGCTAAGAAAGCTCATCAACGTTGATATTGTTGTTCGTGCTATTACCGATACTGAACTTGGACACATTGTCGCGTTTAAGACGACTGTACTGGCCCGCATCACCTCGCCAGCACACCTTATCTTCCTTCGCCCTCCCTCAAGCTTTGCGAACAAACCGATCCGTGAACATGAACGGTATAAGATGCGTCTCAGCTGTGAAGTCACCGTTGATACTCTATCACTAGATGCCACTCTGGTTGATTTTTCAGCTTCAGGCTGCGGTATCTATCTTACTCAACAGTCAGATATCGATGTGGGCTGGAAGATAAAAGTAAATTCCAATTTAAATGAACATTTGGATGACGATCTGGTTTACACCGTGGTGAGTAAGAAAAGGCAAAAACAAGGCTGGCTATTAGGCATTCAGTTTCCTCAACACCTAAATATGAGTGATGAGTTGAAAACGCTTCTGTTGGAACAAGCTTTTGTAACTGGCTCTATCTAAATACACGCTAACAGGAATACAAGCTAAAGGGAATACAGATACAAAAAGAGCTCTTACTCAGCTCGAAACCCGTAAAACTTATTCAATTTTATCAATTAGATAACGCCATTTACAACCAGTTAAAGAGCACCATTTAATCTTCAGCTTAATGCTGAGTATCATCCCAGTACAATTGTTTGAAATGAACAAAAGCTTTGTGCAACGACGCTTCTTTTATCGGTTTTACGATCACGTAATTTGCTCCAGCAGCCATGAATCTATCTCTTGTTGACTCTTGAGCATCGGCAGTACACGCATAAATCGGAGCTGTTACGCCAATTTGCTCTCTTAGTTGCTGTGTGGTTTCAATCCCACCAAGATTAGGGAGTTGATTATCCATTAAGATAAGATCGTAAACCGTGCTTTTTGCTAGCTCTATCGCTTCCAAGCCACCTTTTGCCCAAGTAACCACCATCCCATACTTTTTGCAAAATGCCTGTGCGATAAAGGCGTTGGTGTGATTATCTTCCACTAGCAGCACTTTCAACGAACGATTAAACAACGCCTCAGGCTCCATGTCGGCTTGTTTCTTAACGTCGGCTAACAGAGGCTTGGAGTGTAACTCCACTGGGATTTCTACAATGAACTCAGACCCCTGATCTTTAACGCTTCGGACTTGAATGTCTCCCTCCAGCATATCGACAAGGTTCTTTACAATCGTAAGTCCAAGTCCTGTACCACCATACTCCCGAGTCGTCGTTTCTTCTGCTTGAACAAAAGGTTCAAAAATAGCATCGATCTTACTCTCATCAATACCGATGCCACTGTCTTTTACTCGAACAATCAAGCTAGCGTAATCAGTATTCAAGATACTTTCGATTTCAAAACTGACGGAAATACTGCCTTGATGTGTGAACTTAAGGGCGTTGCTCAGTAAATTAAACATGATCTGGTTCAAGCGAACCTGGTCGGTGTTTATTTCGATGTCATCAACCAAGTGATTCACAATGGTGAACTCGACGGATTTATCCTCACAAAGTGGGCGATAGATGCTATCTAAGGTGTTAACCAACTCTCCTAGAAGGAAATCTTTCTTCTGAATATTGAATTGTCCCTGCTCTATCTTAGAGAAGTCCAAAATATCGTTTAGTACCGCCAATAGATGTTCTGCACTATGACAAAGTACATCAACCTGATCACGGTTATCTTCACTGTGTATTGAACGTTTAAGCAACTGAGAGACACCGAGGATACCATTCAGTGGCGTACGAATTTCGTGACTCATTTTAGCGAGGAAGTCTGCACGCACACTGGCAAGATGCTCTGCCTCTTCACGCGCTCGATCTGCCTGTCTTTCTGCTTCTATAAGTTTAGTAATATCTTGACCTTGCACCACCACACCGCTGATGCCGTGTTCAACACGGATTGCAGACATGTTCCAGCGAAAAACCTTCTCGCCGATTGGCACATTAATACCCGTTAGTTTCGAGCCTTGAACCACCATCTGGATATTCGGCAGCATACGGAGCTCAAACTCTCGAGCCATTGCACCATAGTTATCATCTTCATCAAATAGCGCCATACGAGCCGCTGGGTTCATCTGAATTAAGTCACCTTTTTCGGACCAAACCAAAATTGGAGAATGCGCAAAATTAAACAGATCTTGAAATTTTTGGTGTTGCTCAGATAAGCGCTCAAAAGTATCTTCCAACGTGCAGCCAATGTGGTGAAATTCGAAAATATTTGAACCATCAAACTTGCTGAATTCTTCATTGCCACTTGCAGAGCGAGTGAATTCCATTAATTTATCAAGTTCTGCCGCGACTCTTCTTTGAATCCAAGCTCGCGCAAGGAAAGACATGATGATGATCACCACAATCATAACAATGATGGTACGTTCATAATTGTCTTCGAGTGCAATGAGGTTAGTGTTTTTCTGGATCGCGCGAATGGTTAGAGGAGTTTCAACAGCATTGATCTTAATGGTTGCAATAGTGACGAAATGACGAGGTAGTTGCTCATACGTTTTATAACTGAGGACGTCTTTTATAGTATAGCTTTCGTCGCCACTGAATGTCGATGTCACAGGAGTACCATGCGCTTCAATGACGATATTTTCGCAATTACTGCCTTGCTGGATAGATTCAGCCAATGGAAAGTTGTTGTCTAGAACAATAGCAACATAAAGCTGCCCTAGAACTTCACCAGTCTTGTTATCAACAATAGGCGTTCGTCGAGCCAACAAATGACGCTTGCCGATATCCGTAGCCAGCTGAATGAAGTGCCAGTTACTGCTAAAAGCGACCTCATCAGAAATATGTTTTAAATTGGACGTATCCAAACCATAGAACTGACCATTGCCATCTTCCCAAGCCAAACCGTTATAAGTAGAAACAAAGCGTAAGTCGGGAGCATGTTCCGGCTCGCGTTGGTCAACACCATAAAAAAAGTAGCTCAGAGCCTCTTCATTGTTGGTATCAAAATACTCCCTTAAAGTTTCACTGTGTGAGCTACTGTCTTGATGGATTTGCAGCACTGATAAGCGATAATCGAACATATTTTGGATCAAGCTAGAAGTTTGTTTAACCGTTCTATTCGTCTCTTGCTTAACGATCCTACTGCTTGTTTCGTAGTTATGAATAAGCACGCCAAGTGCCATCACGCCTATCACTAAAATAATGATACGCGTAATTAATTTGGCTAAAGTGTTCTTTGGTGTAATGGCGTAGCTTTTTTTCATTATTGGTCTGAGTACCTAAATGCTCGCTGCTTAAGTTCTAAAATACGATCTGGAGAATCCTCTTTAGTCACAATTTCAAATTCACCTGAATAAACGGTAGGAACTTCCAACCCGGTAAGATCCCATTTAATCGCCTCTGCCATCGCAATACCCGTATCATCATTCATGCGCATGACCGTAACATCTAAGTCACCCCTTGCTATAGCTTCCAATTCTGCAGAGCCGCCTCCCCAACCATTCACTAATACATCTCGACCAGATTCTCGAATAGCTTCTGCTGCACCCAGAGCAATGTCAGTTGCACATGCATAAATAAAGTTTAGATCCTTATCGTTAGCAAGGCTGATTTTAGCTGCTTGGTAACCGCTCTCTTTATTTGACTTAGTGTAAAAGGACGACTTAAGAGCAAAGTTAGTATCAGAATTCACATCATGGATAAAGGTATCTCCACGAGCATCACTAATATAACCTTCAGAACGATATAACACAGAATACTTGCTGTCCGGTTCACTCACTTGTTTGAAGTAATCAGCTAGCTTTAAACTCCCCGTCATATGGTCGAAACCCACGTACATGAATGGCTGCCTATCGGCCCACGCACGTACTGGTGTGGTAATATTTTGCAAAATCAACTTGGTGTCCGTTGAGCTCAACACATGTTCAATAAACTTACGGTGTCGCGTCGTCTCTAACGTAAAAATCAAATAATCCGTTTTATTTTCAATCGCTTCTTGCAAAGAGATACTCTGCTGAGAGGGGTTAGCATTATCACGAGTAAAAACCTGATTTATTTGATAATTAATTCTCAATTTATCTAGGCGTTTCTCAAAGGCTTGGATATTACGAACCCAATAATCAGAGATCTGTTGCCCCGGGTACACAACTGAAATGGTGATAGGTTCATCCTGAACTTGCCTCAATGGCACAGGGGGATTTTGCACAGCTTCAACCATTTTATCGGTCAATGCTTTTTGCTCTGGAAATTTGGTGAGGTAATCCTGATATTCCCAATAGCCATTCAGCACGTGGGTACCGTGGGAGAGAGCAGACGCAGAAAACACGGCAACTCCCAATAATATAAGTAAACGTTTCATATTTTTCTCGTTTTATATGAGCTACTTTGGCTCATTTTTTAACCTAGCATGACACCATCTCTTTGTATGGCTGAAAGATATTATGTAGGACAACGAGGATAAATGATAGCGTCTAATACTAATTGGTATGCCATTCTAAATGTGCAGTGTGTAAATTTGGAACAGAGATTAAGATTAATGAGTCCTAAGATAAAAACAACTCAATTAAAAACAAAAATACCACTATTTAATCAATAACTTAAAAGATCTCCTTACAACAATTCACGCGACTAACATTCGGCCGAGAATTAGAATTCTAACGATGAGTTACGATACTGGAATATACTGAATTTTGTCTTGTTGCCACTCAATGATTAGTTTGAGTGATACTAATTTTTCCTTACGAGATTTGGGTAATTGTTTGATCGCGTATTCGGTTTTTAACGCCTCACTTTTTGACCCAACACCAATACTCCAAACCAACTTAAGTGGGCCTTTACCTTTTAAGGCTTTTGCACCTTTGCCCGTTTGATGTTGTTCGAATCGACGTTCTAAGTTATTCGTCACTCCACAATAAAGAGCATTGTGTCGATTGCGGATCAAATACACGACCCAATCCGCATTTTTGTCAGATTCCGACATTTAAAGCAGTGATTCAACCAGAGCCTTAAGCTCTGCCACTTCTTCACGTAGGCTCGCGACTTCTGATTCAAGTTCTTCAAACTTTTCACTGGATGCAGATGATGAAACAGCGCTTACTGATGCCGTCGCAAACGCTTCAATGTCTACTTCGCCGCTCAGTAAGTGTTGGTAGCGTGATTCTCGTTTACCCGCTTCTCGTGGTAACTTCACGACTAACGCACCCGCTTCTCTTGCCGCGAGTTTTTCGAGTATTGATTCAACTTCTTTCACATCGCTAAAGTTTGCAAGACGACCAGTTCGAGTACGAAGCTCACCCGGGGTTTGGGCCCCACGAAGCAGCATGCAGCAGATGATTGCACGCTCTTGCTCTGTAAATTGCAGATCACCAAATTCAGTGTTGCAGAAACGGTGCTGATACTTATTAACTCGGCTGTTGAAGCTGCTTTCATCGCTCACCATACGACGTCCTATCAAACCATCAACCGCATCTAAAACGTCTGACTCAGACAGAGAGAGCACAGGTTCACGGTTACTCTTTTGATTACAAGCCGTTGTTAAGCTATTTAGTGTCAGTGGGTAATGATCTGGAGTAGTCACTTCTTTCTCGATCAAACAACCGATAATTCTCGCTTCAATTGGGGAAAGTACTGTGTTCATCGTTTTTCCTTTTTATTATTTTGATAATTCCATCTCAACATTTAACAATGCAGCCAGTTATGGCTAATGCTCAGACAAAATCGGTACTCGTTTCTTTCTGCCTTGTTCATCAATCATTATGATCTTAGAACGATTTAGCTCTATTTCCACGACTTCCAAATTAGTGCGCTCTTGTACATACGCATCACGAAGCTTATTTTGTTCTGCCGAAGATTCAACGACATCGTCGCCCAAATCTTCTGTTTCCAATTGTTGTTGATTCATTTCACATGTCGTATCAATGCAGTATCTAAATGGGATACTAACTTGAACGGTAAGATAAAAACAATCGTACGTTAGAGAGAGTGACGAATAATTAAACAACCTTACTTTTGCTTTGATCTAAATACTGTTACATCATCAATTGATGTGCTTTAATCAGAACCAGACAACGTATTTGACGATTAGGAAAAGGAATCTATGAGCAGCGTATTTGAAATTGTTAACCAAGCACGACGTAAGAACAAACTTAAGCGTGAACTTTTAGACAACGAAAAGAAAGTTCGTGACAACCGCAAGCGTGTCGACCTTCTTGATAACCTACTTGATTACATCAAGCCAGAGATGACTCACGACGAGATCCTAGGCATTATCAAAAACATGAAAGCTGACTACGAAGACCGCGTTGATGATCACATCATCAAGAGTGCAGAGATCTCTAAAGCTCGTCGCGACATCAGCCGTCGTATTCGTGAACTAACAGAAGAAGACAAGCAAACTCAAGGTAAGAAGTAATCTAACCTAACGAATTTACTTGCAACAATGTTAGTAACCCACTCTTTGTAGTGGGTTTTTTTGTGCCTAAATTCCGGCGTCTATACTTAATCGAACGTAATATCCTTAGTGTACGTAAGTAACTAGGTGAACGTTAATAACTAGGCGAACCTAAGCGATGGAGAGACTTTATGTACGGAAGTATTCTGATTACCTTGGCACTATCAACAACGCAACCTTACCCTGAAAAATTTGAGAAACTTTATACCGAAGAAACCGAAATCACTTATGACGACCTCGTAGTCGATGTTCATGGCTACAAAGTTCCCACGAGATCAGCATTTCGAGGTTGGATGCTCCTTAACCACGCCCAAGATCAAGTCAAGGCGATCGGACAGCAACTCAAAGATAACGGCATCACCCAAAGCATGCCTCTGCACTTAGTCTTGTTGCAAGGCACCGACTGGGCAATGAGCAACACCACTCTGTTTACCCTACCCAATAAAAAGCATGTACCAAAAATGATTAATACCCTTAAGTACATTCAACAATATATTGAGCCTGAGATTGGCGTTGTAATTCCTGTGTCTGGAGAAAGAACCGATATCTACAATAAGCAAGCGGGTGGCGCACTGCGAAGTAAACACTTAGAGTTCTGCGCTTTAGACTTAGTGCCTGCTAATGATATTACTCGCGAAAATCTACACGTGAAGCTTAAAAAGATTCATGCGGAATTTGGGCAAAAGAATAACGTTGGACTGGGTTTGTATTCTGGTGTTCGATTCCACATCGATACTTGTGGATTCAGACAGTGGTAAGAATACGAACGTGTCACAAAGACACATAATACAATGGAGTCATTGTGACTCACAAATAGAATCCCGAAAAATTAAACCATTGATTTAAAACTAAAAATACAACTGGAACGCTAATTGCTATTGATAACAAGTATCATAATTATTAATAGTAATTAGGAATTCAATATGAAGACGATGACTCAACGCTTTCAAACTCTACTTTCTGTTTCAAATTTCAGTTTAGCTATCACCGCCTTGCTAATGCTACTCAGTATTATTGTTGCTTATCCGATGGCCGATTACTTCTCACTACCCATTCAAATTTTCGCACACATCAGCACCATATTAGTGGCCGGGTTACTAAAAATCAGCTACGTAGGCCGCTGTGTTGCACAATACAGCCTTGGGCAAGAAGTACGCTAAATCACACAGCGCTAGCCTTGATACTGGGACCATTAGACAATATCAAGGCTACTGAAAAGATCATACAGTTGGTGGGATTTATAAGGTTTCGGCAAGTAGGCGTTCATGCCTGCTTCAAAGCAATTTTTGATGTCCTCTTCTAAGACACTAGCGGTTAAAGCAATAATGGGTAGTGGTGGGGTTTGTTGATCTGTCTCCCACTCTCGAATCACACGAGTCGCCGTTATACCATCCATAACTGGCATCATGCAGTCCATTAGAATGGCATCAAACTGAGCGCCCTGGGTGATGACATCGACCGCCTCTTGGCCATTGCTGGCAATCAAATATTCATAGCCCACTTGCTCAAGGAAGAAGCTCGCTATCTTCTGATTCATCAGGTTGTCTTCAACAATCAGAATACGTCGATTCAGAGAACGAACTTCTTCATCTTTTACTTCCACCGTCGGTGATTGTACTTCACCGGCATCAAGCGATCGTAGGCTGTTTAAGAAGCGTCTACCCAAAAATGGTAATGTATGAGTCGAGTGAACCGTTTCTGTGATTAGATTGGTTTTAAATAGGTGATGCTGGCACACAATAACGCGAGTCAGCGGATACAACGCCTTTAACGCCTCAAGATCTTTCCTCATAGAGTGATGCAGCGTGTGACAATAAAGCACCAAGTCACTTTCTTTCAGGCTCTCACCAAGATCCGAAATGGATAACACAACATTAGGTCGAACATTTAAGCGCTCGCACTCTTTGACCAATTGATCGAGGTAATTGAAAGAATTAGAAATAATTGTCGCACGGCTTAGGTTATCGAACGTTTGAGCGTGAGCCTCGACCGTGTCTACGTACAAACAAAAGGTGAATGTAGAGCCTCCTCCTTTCACTGAGCGTGCGGTAATATAGCCGCCCATCAAGTCAACAAGCTGCCGACAAATCGCAAGCCCTAGCCCTGTACCGCCGAATTGGCGAGTAATACTGCCATCTTCTTGAGTGAAAGGTTCAAAAATGGACTCTAGCTTCTCTGGCT
Organism: Vibrio sp. 1F169; assembly: GCF_041439605.1. NCBI lineage: Bacteria > Pseudomonadati > Pseudomonadota > Gammaproteobacteria > Vibrionales > Vibrionaceae > Vibrio > Vibrio sp. 1F169. The sequence goes on from NZ_JBGOOI010000016.1 coordinate 62,463, forward strand.
CAATCCCAATCCCGGTATCAGACACACTGCATTCAAGCTTACCTCGCCCCAAAGACATCGGTGTATAAGCAATATCCGTTGTAATCGTGCCTTTTGAGGTAAATTTAATAGCATTGGACAGCAAATTGGTTAGCACTTGTCGAACACGATACTCATCGAAAAACAGCTGTGTTGGGGTTTGAGCATCAATGTTGATATCGAGTTCAATGTCTTTACTGATCGCTTTCGACAAAATTACGCTCACAGAGTCGTAAACCGCTTCTCGCAAATCGGCATTATGCGGCGACAACATTAAGTTACCCGACTCTATCTTAGAAAGATCGAGAATGTCATTGAGTAACACCAACAACGAATGTGAAGACGACTCGATATCCTCAAGTACCTCTTGTTGGTTAGCACTCAGTTGACTCTGAGATAAAATTTCCGCCATACCGATAATTCCATTAAGCGGCGTACGTATTTCATGGGACATGTTCGCTAAAAATGCACTCTTGGCCTTGTTAGCCGAAATTGCATCTTCTTTTGCTATTATCAGCTCTTTGTTGTGATGATAGTTACGTTCCATTACTCGATTGAGGGTTTCAGTAAACTCGGCAAGTTCATCGTTACCTTGAATATGAATCACCTTAGGCTTGCCGTAACTATCCGCGCATTCAGACACCCCTTTCAAGATAATCGATAAGTTTCTATTTAAGCGCAAAGATGTCGCGACACCAAGCCATAACAAAGCACCTGAAACAACAAGGATAAGCAATGTCATAACCGCCGTTTGCCTTTTCTGTAGCGCTATATTTTTTGTCAAATCAAACTTTAATTGATCGGTATAAGCACCAACCGCCTTTGAGATCGCCAGCTTCTTTCGCTCTAAACTTTCCACATGTTCATATATTTCAGGTGTCGAGAAGTCACCTTTGAGAAGCCGCGCCGTAAATCGGTCTTGAAATTCATCTTGGGAGAACATGTTTAACAGTTTGCTAATTTCCAGCGAGTGGCTGTCTGATCGTAAAAACGTATCTAACAGCTGTTGTTGCCTTTCTAAAGCACCAACATAGCTCAATAAATATTGATCAATCAGCTCTGGAGAACGATACAAGCGGTAACTCAGCCACGCTTCTCGCTGAGTCCAGAACACGTAGTGAGTAAGATTGATAAACATCGTATCTGTTTGGCTGATCTTTTCGTCCACTATATTGGCACGATATTCAGACAGCTCCATTAACACGCCTTTTAACAGGTCAAAGGCTCGTTCTGTTTGCTGTGCGTTGCTGACAGTAATCTGTGATGCGTCGCTGTCAATACTAGTGGTTACCCGCGCGAGCTTCTTTAACACACTCTTTAACTCAATCAACTGCGGCTCGACAGTCCAACTGTTGTCGAACTGTTGAAGTTGTATTTCGTAATGAGCAAGCCTATCCACTTCCGCTTGCAGCTCTAAAAACAACGGACCTTTCTCTGGCGAGTCTTTAGACAGCACTAACCATTGATAAGCACCACTTGAAACAGCATTAAAAGATTGAAGTGCTTCCACCTTAATTCGCGTTGCTTCAAGGTGATTCATCTTCTTATCGTTCTTGAGCACTTCATTGACTGTAAACCCAAACATGATGAATACAGAAACTGTTGAAAGAAAAATAAGACGCCATCTAATTGACATATTTATCATTTTTATAACGACTCCTTTCCCGATAGTATTTTTACCTAGCCCAATATAAGAATAGGACATTAACAGGAGTTATTGATCAAATTGAATATGAACAAATGACATTATGAGCTAATCATAGGGAATTCGCGTCAGTCGTTATCCACACACAGGATTTAAGGAGGAAGGTCTGTTTTAAATAAGTGAAAGGATAAGGTTATGCCTCTAGATGACCGCAAGTCACTGCTCTAGAAACCAATAAACACCAAAGTTAAGTCAAATTTGTGAGATCTAATCGTTTGCGTCACGAACTTTCTGTACTCAAACTCAGCTTATTCAAAGGTCGAACAAGAAAACTCGCTGAATACCTTATCTGTCGTTTACTTTTTAAGTGTAACCAGTGCGAATGATCACATCTTCAATGATCGCAATTCCCTTTATTACACATCATGTTTTGATCTGAGTATTTTTTGGCGAAAATTAAGTGCTACAGACTGTTAAAGTCAATAGCCTTTCTTGACACTAAAACCTTAATTTATGACCAATTAAAAGCCAATTTTCAGACAATTAATCTATGTTTATTTTTCCTAGCAGAATAACTCGTCGTACCTTACAATCCTGCCACATAAAAATTACAAATTACACACAAGGCATATCAAGCAAATTTAAGTGGCGTTAAAGACCACCAAAGCTTAGATAGCTCAACTCCCCCATGCACTCATGGCTACCCTACATTCGCTATGATTGCAGAAATTAACGTGAAAGGTCCCGAGTAAAGATGAGTCCCGAAAAGCACCTCCTAGACTGGCAAACTAGTCAAACTATTGCTGAATCAATCGCTCCTACTTTAGGTCAGTTGTACCGCCAAAAAGGCGTTGAAGTTATCCTCTTCGGTAAAACACTGGTTAACGCAACAACTATCGACATCATCAAAGCTCACCGCATCGCAAAACGTTACACAGGTTCTCCGCTTACCGCAGAACAGACTCAACCCATCATTCAACACCTTCTCTCTATGGACTTGTCTCCATGTCGTATCGATGTTGGTCGCCTTGCTCATACATTCTGGCAAGATCGCGAAGACACACACGGGTTGGATGATTTCCTACAAACTGCACTTTTAGAATCGCTTGAAGGCGAGGCGATGACAGAACCTCGCGATGTTGTATTGTACGGTTTTGGTCGTATTGGCCGCTTGCTTACTCGTCTATTGATCGAGAAAAGTGGCCCAGGTTACCCACTGCGCTTACGTGCAATTGTTGTTCGTGGCGGCAAAGATGGTGACTTAGAAAAACGTGCAAGCTTGCTACGTCGTGACTCTGTTCATGGCCAATTCAACGGCAGCATTGTTGTAGACCAAGAACGTAAAGCGATCATCGTTAACGGTAACTTCATCCAAGTTATCTACGCAAACAAGCCAGCAGAAGTGGATTACACATCTTACGGTATCGAGAATGCACTTGTGGTTGATAACACCGGTGTGTGGCGTGACGCTGAAGGCCTAAGCCAACACGTTGCGTGTAATGGCGCAAAGAAGGTTCTACTGACTGCGCCAGGCAAAGGTGAAATCAAGAACGTTGTATTTGGTGTAAACCAAAATGACATTCAACCAGAAGACACGATCATCTCTGCTGCAAGCTGTACAACCAACGCGATTACGCCAGTATTAAAAGCGGTTCACGACAAGTTTGGTGTCCTATCAGGTCACATCGAAACGGTTCACTCATTTACCAATGACCAAAACCTAATCGATAACTTCCACTCAGGTGATCGTCGTGGTCGTGCTGCTTCATTGAATATGGTACTGACATCGACTGGTGCTGCTAAAGCGGTATCAAAAGCGATGCCAGAAATGGAAGGTAAGCTAACAGGTAATGCGATTCGCGTACCTACGCCAAACGTTTCAATGGCAGTAGCAAACCTAAACCTTGAGAAAGGCACAAACAAAGAAGAGTTGAACGAATACCTGCGTGAAATGGCGCTATCTTCAACTTTATCTGCACAGATTGATTACACCGACTCAACCGAGATTGTATCTACCGATTTGGTTGGTTCTCGCCACCCAGGTGTGGTTGACGGTGTTGCAACTATCGCGCAAGACAACCGCGCTGTTCTTTACATTTGGTACGACAACGAGTTTGGCTACAGCTGCCAAGTTGTTCACTGTATGGAACAGATGATGGGTGTTCGTTACAAGACATACCCTGAAGTTTAAACGACTTCGATCTTGTAACTAACTCAGCGCAAACGGCTCCACTACATAATAATTATATCTGCGAAGTCTATTATGGGCTTCGCAACCCTTCTTGTTTTACTCCCCCGTATAAACAGGAAGGTTGCCACTTAGATCTGCTCTCTCTATCTGATCTAAGTGGCCTTTTTACATCTGTTACTTTAATTTTGGTCTCTATTACGCCAACTTTGTCTTCTTCGCTCTAACAAAGCTCGACTTCACATCTGTTACAGCTCAACCTCAACGTCTGACTGAATCGTACTCGAACACGCAAGGACATAACCTTGCTCAATCTGTTCTGGCGTCAAAGTCTCTTGGCTGCTTGATTCCACTGAACCTTTGGTTACTTTGCACTTGCAAGAACCACAAATCCCACTGCGACAGGCAATAATAATCGGAACACCAGCTTTCTCTAATGAATCAGCCAATGGTGTACCCGCTTCCGCTTCTACTTCTGCGCCAAATGCAGGAACAAACACCTTAACGGCACCATTTGAATCTGCAGACGCTTCCGCTTGTGACTCTTCTGAAGCTGTGTTGCTATTGACCAATGAATCCGTGTTTGGGTTCGCTGGCGTGAAACTTTCTTGATAGAAATTTTCCATGTTGAATTCTAGTTCTTTCAGGTAGCTTTCTATGTTTTGCATAAAGCCAACTGGGCCGCACAGATAAACAGTTCGGTCTAAAATATCTGGGCTTAGTTTTACTAACCAATTCTTATCTAATCGACCTTGAGGAGCGACTGTTCCTTCACTGTCTTTTAGCAGCAATTTAAGATTGAAGTTGTTGTGCGCCTCATCTAATTGATGCAGTTCTTGAAAGTAAATGGTCTCACGCTTATTGCGTGCCATGTGGACGAAGTCGATCTCAATATCACTGCCTTGAGCCAGCCAATATTTTGCCATCGCCATCACAGGTGTAATACCGCAACCTGCACTCACTAGCGTCACTTTTTTCGTTGCTGTTGGCATGCAATCAATACAGTTAAACGCGCCAGCAGGCTTCAATACTGAAACCTCATCACCTTCATCAAGCTCATCAACAATAAAGTTCGAAACCAAGCCACCTTCCACACGTTTCACCGTGAGCTTCAGGCGATTATCTTCAGGACAAGAAGCCACAGAATAGGCACGATAATCGGTTTTCGTCGGCATATCTAAACCCAGAGTAATGAATTGCCCAGGCTTAAAATTGAAATGTAAGTCTTGTGGAATACTGCCAAGCTCAAAGCTGACCGTATCTGGCGTCTCGTGCCATTTCTTTAAACACACTAAATTGATTGAATCGCTATCCGACCATGCATACATAGTTCACGCACCTTACTGATGATTAAATGACTAAAGATTTAAATCTAAAAAGCCCCGGAGCTGTTTGTTTTATTAAAAACGTCACAACAACGAGGCTTCAGGTTGGCTTAAATTAAGCCGCTAAGATTGTTTTAAGATCTTGTTCTGGCGTTGAAATAGAACGCATATCGAACTCGTCTTGCATAATCTTAAGTAGGTTTTCAGTTAGGAACGCAGGTGCTGTAGGGCCTGTGTAGATACCTTTCACACCTAGAGCGAACAGAGTAAGCAAGATAACGATCGCTTTTTGCTCGAACCAAGATAGAACCAGCGTTAACGGAAGTTCGTTGATACCACAATCAAACTCTTGAGACAGTGCGATAGCAAGCTGAATCGCAGAGTAAGCATCGTTACATTGGCCAACATCTAACAGACGTGGGATACCGTTAATGTCGCCGAATTGGTTTTTGTTGAAACGGAATTTACCACATGCCAATGTCAGGATTACTGAATCTTCTGGCGCTTGAGCTGTGAAGTCTGTGTAGTAGCTACGTTCAGATTTGTCACCGTCACAACCACCGACTAGGAAGAAGTGTTTAATGTTGCCTTCTTTTACTTGCTCAACAACCGCAGGTGCCGCTTCCATCAGTGCGTTACGACCAAAACCGACAGTGATCATTTGCTCGATCTCGTCGTGTTTGAAACCTTCTTGCGCTAGTGCACAATCAATTACTGCGCTGAAATCGTCGCCTTCAAGGTGATCAACACCCGGCCAGCCCACGATGCTGCGTGTAAATAGACGGTCTGCGTAAGAACCTACATCAGGGTTAAGCAGGCAGTTAGACGTCATTACAATTGCGCCAGGGAAGTTAGCGAATTCTTTTTGCTGGTTCTGCCAAGCGCTGCCGTAGTTACCCGCAAGGTGTGGGTACTTGTTTAGCTCTGGGTAACCGTGTGCTGGTAGCATCTCACCGTTAGTGTAAACGTTGATGCCCTTGCCTTCAGTTTGTTGAAGAATCTTTTCTAGATCATGTAAGTCGTGACCAGAAACAAGAATACAGTGACCTTTCTTAGTTTTCACGTTCACGGTTGTTGGTTGAGGGTGACCAAAGGTATCTGTCTCGCCTTTGTCTAGCATTTCCATTACTTTGTAGTTCATCAAGCCAATCTGCATTGATGTATCAAGTAACTGTTTTAGATCGGATGGATCTGTACCTAGGAACGCCATGATTTCATGGTATTCAGCAAAAATAGCGTCATCAGTTTGACCAAGAACACGAGCGTGCTCCATGTAGGCTGCCGCACCTTTTAAGCCGTATAGGCAAAGAAGACGAAGACCAATCACATCTTCGTGTTGAGAATCGTGACCACGGTTTACAGCAGCTTGAGGCGCAAGTGCCAATAGCTCTGAAGAATCTGTTGGAAGATCGAACTGTGCTGCTGCAGAAAGCTCTGGAATTTCAAAACCAATCAATGTTGCTGCTGCACGAACTTTTTGCTCTAAACGCTGCTTGAATTCATGAGACTGTTGTGCGAATTCGATAATACGAGCAGGGTCGAAGTTAACGTTAGTCAGTGTTGCGAAGAACGCTTTTGGCGCCCACTCATCAACTTCTGTATCAATAACATCGCAAGCGCGACCTAAGCTTGCCCAAAAAGAAACGCCTTGAAGAGAATGCACCAACACGTCTTGAAGGTCGGATACTTCCGAGGTTTTTCCACACATGCCTTGTGCGAAAGAACAGCCTTTTACGGTTGGGGTTTGAATTGTTTGTTCACATTGAATACAGAACATATAAGGGGCTCCAGTAATTTTTTATTAGCTGTAAGTACTTTGCTTACAGTGACTTATTCCAACCCCTATAGAGCATCAAGCGTGCCAACTTTTAAGTTATTGATTTTATGGAACTTACTTTTATTCCATAATTTTAGTGCGTGATTATGACTACATATAAACTCTCAATCCACACACACCTGTGTCATAGTGACTCTCTGATATTTATTAACGGTGTTCATGTTTCGTTCAGAATGGAAGCGATATAGTAACAACATAGAGAAAAGAGGAATGAATATGAAAAATATATTAGTTACGATTGTTGCGTTGTTTACTGGCCTATTGGCGTTATTCACGAGCTTGATTCTTGCTATTCCTTTAGCTATTGCAGCTTTAATCACTGGCAAGCGCATTCAGAATCAAATGAAAAAACAGGGTTTCGGAGCTCACATGAACACACGTCAATCATCTACCAGTGATGCCGGTGTTATTGAAGGTGAATACGAAGACCTTTCAAGCAGAAAGTAATCTAAACTTCAGTTTCAGACATAGTAAAAGAACAACAGAGACAACATCAAAAAATGCATAGAAATACCATTCTAACGCTACTCGCCTTAACGACTTTAAGTCTCGTTGGTTGTTCCAACGAGACAACGATACCTGCTTACGAAACATCTCCAAACTTGCCTGAATATCAGCAAGACAGCTTTGATGCCTACGTCAATGAAACTCAAGATTGGTTATTGAAAAACCGTGTATTCATGACCAAAGACAAGAAGCTAGAGATTCGACTCAATTCACCCACCGAATACAAACCTGCGGCACCTAACGGTAAGGCAGTTTTATTGGTACATGGTTTAGGTGATTCTCCGTACTCATTTAAAGACATCGCAACGCACTTAGCAGAACAAGGCTACCTAGTGAGAACGGTATTGCTACCGGGCCACGGCAGTCGTGTCGGTGACTTAATGCAACCAAGCTTAGAAGATTGGCAAGGTGTTGTAGCTCATCATACGAAGCTATTGGAGCAAGAGTATGATTCTGTGTGGCTTGGCGGTTATTCAACAGGTGCGAACCTTGTGACTTCACAGGCGATGAACGATCCTAAGATCTCTGGGTTACTGTTGTTCTCTCCTGCGTTTCAACCGAGCTCTTCTGCAGTTCAATATGCGGAGCTAGCAAGCTATTTTGTCACTTGGGCGGATCAAGATCCTGAAGACAATGTACTTCGCTATAACTCACTGCCAATGAATGGTGCTTCGGTTTACTACCAAACCTCAGAAGTGGTTCGTGAGGGCCTTCAAGACAAACACTTTGATAAGCCCGTGTTTATTATGATGAGTGAAGGCGACAGTGTCATTGATACCCACTTCGTTCAGCAGGCATTTACGGAATCCATGCCAAACCCAAATAACGTGTTGATTTGGCAAGGGGAAACCACACTTGACGATCCTCGCGCTGTTCAATACAGCATGAAGATCCCAGAGCAACGTATTTCGAACGGCTCTCATATGGGTTTACTGTTCTCGCCAAGCAATCCTTACTACGGGATCAATGGTAGCGAGAAGATCTGCTCCAATGGTCAAGAGGAAGGTTTTGAAGCACAGTGCAACGCGACAAGTGAAGTGTGGTACTCAGCGTGGGGATATCGTGAAGAAGGTAAAAACCATGCGCGTTTGACCTACAACCCGTACTTTTCAGATTCCATGGAAAAGCTCGATGCGGTGCTGAATTCAGAAGGCTAACAAGCTCAAGTCTTTCGAAACCAATCCATAGAAGTCAAAAAGGCTCACTAGATAACGTCTAGTGAGCCTTTTTAATGGATATCGTTTCTTACCAATATATGGACTACCGCTATATCGTCCACACCACGCGCACAGCGAGCAGAATCAACACCACGCCTGATAATCGATCGATCAACTGCGCTTTTGCTCGAATGCGCTCTACGATCAACGGGCTAGAGAGCACCAAAGTGATAAAGGTATACCAAAGGCCATCAACAATCAGCGGCGTTGAGACAATAATCACTTGATTGCTCAGTTCATTACCTAACGCCACAAATTGGCTAAATAGAGCGATAAAGAACAGAGCGATCTTAGGGCTCAAGATAGAGATCAAGAAAGCCTCGCGAGCAGACTGCATGTAGCTCATCTGTTCACCCGCTTCCAATTTCGCAGCAACTCCACCTTTTGAGCGCAACGCGTTTACACCGAGATAGAGCAGATACACAGCACCCGCTAAACTGATCCCTTTGAACAACATTGGTGATTGCTCAAGTAACACCGCTAAACCGACAATGGTTGCGAACGCGTAAATACCTATGCCCGCAGCGTGTGACCAAGCTGCGATAAGTCCGTTCATACGGCCACCAGCCAAACTATGCTTAGCGATCATCGCCAAGCTTGGGCCCGGAGACATTGCACCCAACAAGCAAATCGCTAACAAAGAAAACCAAATTGTTACTGTCATCATTCCATTCCTAGTAAAACAAAGCGCTCTAGCTGAACACTCTACAATTAATACTCAATACTTAGCGCTTACAATAAGCCGCAGTAGGTATTATTTGAAATCAAAGATTATCATCACTGGTATGATTAGAAATCATACTTATATTGTAACTCGACTTTTGAATGGCTTTAAACGCTTTCTCTCGAGCCCATTTATGGGCAGAGTCGTTGTCATACTTAGGATGCCACATCAGCCAATAGGTATGCATTTCTGTCTCAAACGGCAGAGAAAAGTAAGCGACATCGAGATGACGACCCAAGTTATAAGCAATATGCTCCGGCACAATCATCAAGTAGTCGTCTTGCATTAACACGTTTCCCGCCGATGAAAAGAACGGTACCTGCAACGCGATTCTGCGTTTATGTCCCTGTTTCTTTAACGCAATATCCGAATAACTGTCTTTGTCTCCCCCACCCGTGACTTTGATATGTGAGTAACTCACGATGTCTTCCGAGCTTATGGCTGATTGCTTAGCCAACGGATGAGAGGCTCTCATCAAACACACGGATTTATCCTCTCCGAGCTTGATACTTGAGACATGATCCGGCTTTTTGGGGAACATACTCGACGCCAAGTGAATACCTGATTCATTGAGCGTTTCAAGGAAGTTAGGCTGCCATAGACGATAAGCCAAGTTGATATGGGGCGCGTCCTTCGACACCTCGGACACAATAATGGGCAAGATATACTGAGCAACATAATCACTCGAAGCCAACACCAATTCACCTTGCCAATCTTGTGGATCAAATGGCTTGTCATCTAAGAGGTGGTCAAACTCGCCCAGCAAGTCATCGAGCTTGCCTTTAAGCAACAAAGCACGGTTGGTTGGAACCAGTTTGTTCCCATCGCGAACCAGAAGAGGATCACCACATAGATCTCTAAGCTGAGCCAGTTGACGGCTCACAGCCGACTGCGTGATGTGCAGACGCTGAGCTGTTCGACTGACATGGCACTCTTCAAGAAGCACATGCAGCGACCGCAGTAAATTTAAATTGATATTACCTAACATCAGCAACCTTAGAGCGAATAAAAATAGAGTGAGTAACAATAAGTTGAGTAAGTACGGACAAATGACGACACGGTGAAGGTAAGCGGTATTAACTCAAGACATATTAAAAGACGAAGTTTGCTTGTTGAAGAATTCAGTTAAGACAGTATGAGTCATAAGATGTCGAAGTTCAGGATAGCCTTGCAGCTGGTCGCGAATTTGGTTCAAACGCTCCATGCTTTCAACTTCAACATAAAGCATCATGTCGGTCTCACCGCTGATAGAGTGACACCACTGCACACCGTTAATGGCGTAGATATTTTTAGCGTAAGACTCACAATTATGGTTACTGCTCGACATGTCAAACTTCAAAGAGATATAAGCGCCAACGTTCTTCGGTAAATCAGGCTCGGTCACCTGTGCACAATATCCTGTAATGATCTTATCGTTTTCCAGCTTCTTGATTCTGGCGTTCACTGCAGAGCGAGACAGGCTGACATCTCTGGCGATATCGCTCACTGAGCATCGAGCGTTAGTTTTTAGAATATCTAAAATTTGGCGATCAAATTTATCCATGCTTCTGATTCTTTCCATTTATTGTTCTATTTATACCGCCTAATTTGACACAACTTTCTTACTTATAACAGCCATTATGACAGCCGACACTTTCACGCTTAATCAAATTAATACCGTTAAATTGACGGTGTCTTAAGACGTTTCGCTAGCTGTATTATTGATGTCGACAATGTATGCTTTCAATCTCAGCCTCACAAGACTGCCCCATAAAACCGATATCAAAGCCAATAGCAAGGACAGCGAATGACGCAACTCAAACAAGAAATCACGCTTATTTCAGGAATTGGACAACTTTCTACGACCTTGCTTGGCACAGGATTGTTTATGATCCCAGCTATCGCGGCAGGCATTGCAGGGCAGTTATCGCTACTAGCATGGTTAATCCTGTTTATCGCTATTTGCCCGATTGCACTAACCTTCGCTGCATTAGGGAAACGCTACCCCAATGCAGGAGGCACGGCCTATTTTGTGCGCCAAGCATTCAGCGAGCGATTAGAAACCAGTGTAGCTTGGTTGTTTGTGAGTGTTATTCCTGTCGGTATTCCAGCGGCGATTGCATTGGCAGGAGGCTTTGCTCAACAACTGTTACCAGCACCACTCGACACACCATTAGGTGCTCAATCCTTTACCATCGCTCTGCTTATTGCCGTCAATTTGATGGGCAGTAAGTCTTCAGGCCGCTTGCAAACCGTGATTGCCTTGTCGATTTTTGCTTTAGTCAGCGCTTTTGTCTGGAAAGCCGACATCACAGCAGCTGACATCGCAGTTCCGACTATGACATCCGATTCAATGTGGTCTATTGGTGCAGCACTGGCGGTTATGTTTTGGTGCTTTGTAGGAATCGAAGCCTTTGCTCACATGGGAGAGGAATTTAAGAATCCACAACGTGACTTCCCCATCGCCATCATTGCCGGGTGTTTCGTCGCAGGCTTGGTGTACTGGGCTTGTTCAGTGGTTATTATCAAGTTAGGCGCTTATGGTTCACCAGAATTTGATGCTGCCTCTATCCCATGGGTGACAGAGCAATTGTTTGGCAATGGCTTTAAAGCCGTTATCAGTGTACTTGGCTTCTTTGCTTGTTTTGCTAGCCTAAACCTTTACACCCAAAGCTTGTCTCGCATGATTTGGGCTCAAGCTCGCCAACACACTCCGACCAGTAAAATGGCGCAGCTCAACAGCCGTGGCGTACCACTTTATCCAACCTTAGCAATTGGCTTTATTGCGCTTATCTCGTGTGTAATCGGCGAGCTGTCTAATTTGGATCTCGAATTCTTTCTTAAACTCGCCAATGGTATTTTTGTTCTAGTTTATCTGCTTGCGATGTTAGCGGCCTGCCAATTACTGACTGGCGCATCGAGATACACAGCCATGATTTCACTGGTCATCTGTACCTTGGTGTTTATCTGCCTAAGTTGGTCGATGCTCTATGCAGTGACTGTTTTTGTGACATTGTCACTCCCTTGGCGCAAATGGTTGGGTAAACCCACCGTCTCTATCGACAAGTTGTAACTCGATTAGTGATGAATCAGAAAATTGTAAACAAGCCCTACCAATATTACTGATAAAAAAGCCGAGCGATCTGTTTGATCTTCGGCTTCATGTCAGCCAGTCGGATATTACCAAACCCCAGCACTGCACCACTCCAATCACGAGCATCACTTGATCCATATTCATAAAAGTCAAAAGGACGAATGATGATATTTTCAAACTCTGCTCTACGGCTCCACTCATGTTCAGATATCCCTTGATACCACTTCACTGTCACATGTAGCCCAGCAGCCTGACTGATCACTTCAAGATCGCCATGAAACTCACTTTTAATTGCTTCTATCATCGCTTCATGCTTGAGTTTGTATGAACGACGCATCTTTCTAATATGGCGCAATAAATCGCCTTCACGTACAAAGTCCGCCAGCGCTTCTTGTGTATGTGAGGCCGTGTCTCCAGTGAGCGCATCTTTAATCTCAAGACACTTCGCCACCAGACTTTCTGGCACCACCAAATAACCTAGTCGCAAGCCATTGAACATCACCTTACTCAGCGATCCGACATAGATGATGCGATCATCGAACCCTAACTTTCCCGCTAACCCTTGCATGCTGGTATAAGGGCGATGAGCAAACTGAAACTCACTGTCGTAATCATCCTCAATGATCCATGACTGATGTTGATTGGCCCAATCGATCAGTTTAAGTCGTTGCTCGGTATTCAAGGTCGTGCCCATTGGGTATTGGTTACTCGGCGTGACATACAGAGCCTTGGCGTTACTGGACAGCACTTTTTCAATATCTAACCCAACCTTTTCACGCACACTCACACCGTCTAGCTCTAGCCTCAACAGATCGATGATTTTATGCACTTGTCGATAGCCGGGCTCTTCCACAAGGATTTTGTCTCCCATAGCTAACGTCGCCATCAAACCAATTGAGATGGCTTGCTGCGCACCTGCGGTGATGATGATTCTATCGGTACTGCAGTGAACCGAGCGACTACTCGCAAGATACCCGCTCAATGCTTCCCTCAAGGCCAAGCTTCCCTGAACCTCTTGATTGCCCGCAATGTTCTGACGTGTAGAGTGACGTTGCAGCAGCCTCTGCCATTTCGCAAAAGGGAACGCATCTAAGTCAGGAACTCCGGGGGCAAAGCTGCGGTTAATGTCGTTAGGTGTCGCTATGTTTGCAGCCGGTTTACTGACTGTTTGTTTAACCTTCGGATCCTGAACACTGTTTGGCTGAGACAAACTTAGAAAGTGCTCTGGTTGTTCAACCGAGACATAAAACCCTGAGCCTTGCTTACTCTCGATATAGCCTTCGGTGACCAGTTGTTCGTACGCATAAATCACCGTATTTCGACTTACCGACAGTTCTACGGCCAACTTACGCGTTGAGGGTAACTTACTGCCCTTACTCCATAAATCTTGAACAATCTTTTCTCTGATCGCATGAAACAAGGCGGTTTGACGCGTGTCATGTTGCTCGTCTAACTGTAGGTCACCGACATCAATAGGCTGCATAACTGGATCCAAATAGTGTTTAAAAGTGGCTCTATTTAATAGACCAGTTAATCGCTACATTAATCAAAAGGCAATGATTAAGGAGCGATTATGTTATCTAGCACGAAAAGAACCACGATTAAAAAAGGGGCTCACAAAGCCGTATTTGAACAAGAGAAACTTCATCAAATCATAGATGAGAGCTTAATCGCACACATTGCATTGCAAGGCGAACATGGACCAATGGTTATTCCAATGCTCGCGTGGCGAGTGGATGATATGGTCTACATCCATGGTGCTAAAAACAGCCGCTTGTTGAAAGGCTTAAAAAAAGGAGAGCCAACCTGTTTAACGTTCACTTTGTTCGATGGTTGGGTGTTAGCTCGTTCGGCATTTCACCACAGTGCGCATTATCGTTCTGCAGTGGTGTTGGGGTCATTTTCAGTCATCGATGACAACCAAGAAAAAGATCGCTTATTGAACATCTTCATTGAGCAAATCGCGCCGGGAAGAACCGACAAAGTCAGGCTCAGTAATGAGAAAGAGCTCACCGCCACCGAGCTATTGGCGATCCCTTTAACAGAAGCCTCCGTGAAGATAGGTAAACATGGAGTGAATGATGATAAAGCTGATATGGATATCCCGGTATGGGCTGGCGTATTACCTTATCGAACGGTCGTTGGGCCATTAGAAACCGTTCCAGAGCAAGAAGGCATCATTGAAACACCAGATTACCAACAAGCCTATGGTGAGCGCTGGTATCAGAATTGATACGCAAAGATGGTCAACTTAATAAAATTGCATACAATCTGAGCTACAAAAGATTCAACATAGCAAAAGAATGTAGTCAGACGATGAGAACGAATAAGGATATTCTACCATTTGAAGGCTTGCTCAATGGCATTGGGCAAGTCTATTTCACTCCGTCGGTCATGACGTCGTTTCTGCTATTGTTTGCCATTTCTATTGAGTCACTTGCGCTGGCTTTTCTTACCTTGCTTGGCGCCAGTTTCAGCTACGGATTTGCCTTACTGACCAATAAACCGTCTCATGATATTGAGAATGGCATGTATGCGCTAAATGGCGCACTGATTGCTTTGTTCATCGGGAATTTTTTTGAAGTCAATGGGTGGCTGATTATAGTAGTAGCCCTCGGCTCGCTGATAACCGTACCCATCGCCAAGATCGTGTTTAGCTTTAAGAAGTATCACGGTTACACAAGTGCCTTTATCCTCACCTCTTGGCTGATTTATGCTATCCAATCAACCTTGGGGCTATCGGCGTTTTCGGCACCTGACTCCGCACTGAGGCCACTAATCAGTCTTGAGGTAGGCTCGTGGTTCAGCTTACCAACAGCGGTGCTCCCGTTATTGAAAGGGATCAGCCAAGTCAGCTTCATCGAAAATGCGTTGTCGGGGCTCGTTATCTTAATCGCCATCGCACTTAACAACCTAAAGCATGCCATTTGGGTTGTGCTAGCAGTAATAATTAGCACCATTTTTAGTAAGATGATCGGTGCTTCTAACGAATTGGTTGCCCAAGGTCTTTACGGGTACAACGCCATTCTTGCCACTCTAGCACTGGTGCTCTATCCGCGAATCCCTTGGCCGTTAATCCTATTAGGCATGCTGTTGAGCTGTCTCATCACACTTGGTTTTCATGAACGGTCACTGCTACCACTGACCGCGCCTTTTGTCCTTAGCACTTGGATAATCGTTTACCTATCCACTCATTTTAAAAAGCTAGATGAAGACTAATGATGATCAGTATTGACTATCAAAACGCTCAATATACTGCTTAGGCGTCAAACCTCGATGTTTCTTAAACATCCGATTAAAGCTCGCGACGTTGGTATAACCTAACCTCTTCGAGACCTCTTCCACTGGCACTGAATACATCAGTAGCTCTACCGCCACGTTGCTTAACGCATACCCCATAATGGTAGAAAAATTGATGCCCGATTTATGCAAACGGCGTTGAAACTGCTGCTCAGAGAGCCCTAATAAACTGGAAACCTTGTGAAGGGTTGGTAAACCAAAGTGGCGACTGTAGTTGATCATCTCATAGGTGACCTTATGTTCATCACCAGCATCTGGCATGTTTAGATAGTTATCCAAGTCATGAAAGTTCATCGCCAGATTTGCTTTACTGTTCGATAGTGATTGATTGATGGATAACCTCGATTCACTCGGGATCCAAACCTCTGTGCGAGGCTGTCCCCATTGAATCGTACAGCCGAAATATTCATGGTAGAGGTCAACATTCTCTCGACGACCGGCTATTGAAACCGCGACGGGTTTAAAGTCATCACCCAAATATCGACGTAAAATCTTCATAATGAAAACCGCGACTCTTATTGAGTCATGCACTTTACCCGTTTCTGAGTAAGCAGGATTGTCGTAGCACCATTTAATCATTGTCCCTACCTGTGCACCGTATAAGAACGCACCAGACTGTAAACAATGCAGGCCGATGTTCACTCGGCGGATCGTAGAAGCAAGATCATGTCCAGAAAAAAACCAGTTGGTTAACGGGCCTAATTTTTCAATATCCACTCGGTCAGACAGTTTCAGAATAATATCTGGATCATTAGTTTGCTGTTCAAGAAACCCATACCATTTATCGACTTCATTGACCGGAATAAGATTCATTGAGTTAGTAAACACAGACTTCGGAATACCTAAACGCTCCGTATTAACCACAGGGTTTGTGACAGCGTGTTGATAAATACCCAAAATCCCTAACGCTCTTAAGAAGTTACAATTGTTCATTAGTCGCTAACCCTTAGAAAGGAGATCATAGATCAAATCATATAATTGCCATTATCGAAGTAATTAGTAAATTTACAACCTGTAAATCCAACTTCCATCACACTCGGCGTTCAAATTTTACTTAGGGTTGATCAATGAGTTTACTAAGTGTCCCATTTGTTGGAACAGGCGCAGACACCGCATTACACGTCGTAGCTGCCGTTGTGTTGGTCGCAACAATCGCAGCTGCATGTTACGGCTTTTGGCGTGTTCATGAATTACCAATCAATAAAGCCCACAGTAAAGAGCATCACCAGCTCGGTTTAATCACAGCTTTAACTTGGATTGGCTTCATATGGCACTGGGTATGGGTACTTGCCGTCATTTTAGCGTTTGTTGATATGGAAAAAGCCATCATAAACCTGAGAGACACATGGAAAGCACCTGCGGAACCAACAGAACAACAAGTTAAGAATGATCAAGATGGGGAGAGCCAAACATGTTAGAAGGCTTAGCTCTGTGGGCACTGTTCATCTATCTACTTAGGCTTATTGGTATGCCATGGAATAAGGGCACCAAAGCATTTTCTTATCTAGGTGGTACATCATGGTTATTGTTTGTTTGGGTTGGACTCATTAACTACACGCCGATGGATCTCTCTGGAGGTTCAGTCGTTCAATCACCACACATTCAGCTACGTCCAGATTCAACCAATGTGTCAGGCAAAACAACCAAGGTTCACATTAGACCGAACCAAGACGTGATTGAAGGTCAGCTCATTTACGAAATTGATGACACCAAATATGTTATTGCGAGAGATAAGGCTAGCGTGCAACTTGAATCGGCGAACGTTGCTTTAGATACCGCTCGCCAAGAAGTGAGCATCGCTAAAGTAAGCTATCAGTCAGCGCTTGAAGATATCAAAGCCTCTGTCGCTCAGATAGAATCAGCAAAAACAGATCTTGTTCTGCAATCTAAAACACTTGACCGTTACCAAAAGCAAAACAAAGTGGTAGAACATACGATTACTGAGACTGACATCGACCAACAAACGGCAAAGGTAGACTTGGCAACGTATAACGTCACCACGTTGGAATCTCAACTGAGTAAGAAAGAAGTTGATGCTGAGAACGCGAAGTTAAACATCCACAAGGCAGAAACCAACGTCAGTAAGAAACAAACTGAGGTAGATTCGGCAAAAGCAACATTGGCTCAAGCTCAATGGGATTTGAACAGTACCAAAGTAACTGCGCCGACTGACGGCTTTGTAACTAATTTCATTCTTCGTGAAGGACAGCGAGTATCAATGATGCCTCGTATCCAAATGTACACTGAAGAAAAATACGTGTTAATGCGAGTGAATCACCAAGCTATTCGTAACGTAAAAGTGGGCCAACCTGCTGAGTTTGCAACGGCGGTATACCCAGGCAAGATATTCTCCGCAACCGTAGAAGGCATTGTTGAAGCGACGGGTGAAGCACAAGCTAGCCTATTAGGTATTGATGAACAAGTTCGTGTCACCACAGGTAGAAACCTTCAGAATAAACACCACTTTGTCCGCTTAAAAATTGACGAGGCGGAAGGTTACGATATTCCAGTCGGCTCTGTAGGGTTAGCTTGGGTAAGCGGTGAGAAGCCTATCAGCTTTATGGCGTTCCTAGACGTAATACGTGGGATCATCATTAGAATGAAGTCCCAGTTATACTTCTTCTACTCGATCTAATACTTGTTTTATCTATTTTACCGTTAGTTGCAGACAGAGCAGCAAAAATCAAAAAACTAAGCAGTATTCAGTATTCACTTTTATCGTTTATTCCTTAGTGATAAGCACCACAAATCGCAAAATGCAATTGCAAAACGCAACTACAAACTTCCAAAATGCGAACGAACCGTTTAAATACGCACCAAATTGCTATAAAACCACCATTTCACGTTACTTTAAAAGTTGGCACACTAACTGCAATGTATATATTGACCCTTCTTAAGCCGAGGGTCACCTAGCCAACTGACGTTGTTAGTGAACCTTTCTTGTTCACGATATATATAGGCCAATTGCGAGTATTGCGATTGGCCATTTTTTTGCCTGCAATTTAAGAAACATCGCCCATCCAATATACAGACACCCATTCGTAGTCATAATCGCTAGCATTCATAGTGAAGTTCAATTCTGGCTCATCACCTACGCCATAGAAAACGTTTTCTAATTATTTTTTAAGAATAAATATGAAAAGTAACCTTATGTTTTAAATGTCTATTTTTAACATAACCGCCTTAATAGATGGCTTATTGATAAAACTAGCATTGACTATGTTATTTATATCACGATAATGCGCACGTTTGCCTGCAATACGGCGACCGTTAATTTTAATTTTGAACAATTGCGGAGGTAAAAAATGGCTGCGGATAATAACTACAGTCTTGGGCCGGTTCCAACATCGGCTAGGAAAGGAGTTGCTTCACTCACCATGGTAATGCTTGGACTCACTTTCTTCTCTGCAAGTATGTGGACAGGTGGTTCACTCGGGACAGGTCTTTCTTTCAACGATTTCTTCCTCGCCGTTCTCATCGGTAACCTAATTCTTGGTATTTACACTTCTTTTCTTGGCTACATCGGCTCATCTACTGGCCTCTCTACTCATCTCCTTGCTCGTTTCTCTTTTGGTACTAAAGGCTCATGGCTTCCTTCTGCTCTACTTGGTGGTACACAAGTCGGCTGGTTTGGTGTAGGCGTTGCCATGTTCGCAATTCCGGTACAGAAAGCCACAGGCATTGATACCAACACCTTGATTATTGTGTCAGGCCTTTTGATGACAGGTACGGTGTACTTCGGTATTAAAGCGCTAATGGTGCTTTCAGCAATTGCGGTGCCCGCGATTGCAATTTTGGGTGGTTACTCAGTACTAACAGCCGTAGACAGTGTTGGTGGACTAGAGCAACTGCAGCTGATTAAGCCAGAGACGCCAATGGACTTCTCAATGGCACTAGCAATGGTTGTCGGTTCGTTTGTAAGTGCAGGTACGTTGACTGCCGATTTCGTTCGCTTCGGTAAAAAGCCAGCAAGCGCCGTGTTAATTACAATGGTCGCGTTCTTCATCGGTAACTCGCTGATGTTTATCTTCGGCGCAGCAGGCGCAGCAGCAACCGGTCAGGCTGATATTTCAGATGTGATGATCGCGCAAGGTCTACTGCTTCCAGCCATCATCGTGCTTGGCTTGAATATCTGGACAACCAATGAAAATGCACTTTATGCGTCAGGTCTGGGTTTATCTAACATCACAGGTCGCTCAAGTACTACAATGTCTATCATTAACGGCATTATCGGTACGATTTTCGCGCTTTGGTTATACAACAACTTCGTTGGTTGGTTAACCTTCCTTTCGCTAGCGATTCCACCCATTGGTGGCGTAATCATCGCCGACTTCTTCGCGAACCGTAAACGTTACAAAGATTTTGCAAATGCAGAGTTCCAAACCGTTAACTGGGCTGGCATTATCGCGGTAGCAACAGGCGTAGCCGCTGGTCACTTCCTACCTGGCATCGTTCCTTTGAATGCCGTGTTTGGTGGTGCAATCAGTTACCTCGTGCTAAATCCTCTATTGAACAAAAAAGCTCTGAAATCTCAGGCCGCTTAAGGACACACTATGACAACCTTATTAATCAAGAACGCGAAACTTCAAGACCAAGAGGGCTTGAAACAAATTCTGATTGAAAATGGTCAATTTTCTCGCATTCTCGATAATGACGCTCAAATCACTCATCAAGGTGACATCCTTGATGCTGAAGGTGGTATTGCAGTTTCTCCTTTCTGTGAACCGCACATCCACCTAGATACTACGCAAACGGCTGGAGAACCTAACTGGAACATCTCTGGTACTTTGTTTGAAGGTATTGAGCGTTGGGCTGAGCGTAAAGAATTGTTATCAATCGAAGACGTAAAGTCTCGTGCCAAGCAAACACTGAAATGGCAGATAGCTAACGGGGTTCAACACGTGCGTACACACGTTGATGTGTCAGACCCAACGTTAGTGGCGTTAAGAGCGATGGTTGAAGTCCGCGAAGAGATGAAAGAGTGGGTCGACATCCAAATCGTTGCATTCCCTCAAGAAGGCATTCTTTCATACCCCAACGGCAAAGAGTTGCTTGAAGAAGCAGTGAAGATCGGCGCTGACGTTATCGGTGCTATCCCTCACTTTGAATTCACTCGTGAATACGGTGTTGAATCTCTGCATTACGTGTTCGATCTTGCACGCAAGTACGACTGCCTGATCGATGTTCACTGTGATGAGATTGACGATGAACAATCTCGCTTTGTTGAAACGCTGGCAGCCCTTGCGCACAAATTCGAAATGGGTGAGAAGGTAACGGCAAGCCATACCACAGCAATGGGGTCTTATAACGGTGCTTACGCATCTCGCTTGTTCCGTCTATTGAAGATGTCTGGTATTAACTTCGTGGCTAACCCGTTAGTGAATATTCACTTACAGGGTCGCTTCGACGACTACCCGAAACGTCGTGGCGTAACGCGTGTTAAAGAAATGCTAGCAGCAAATATCAATGTGTGTTTCGGCCACGATGATGTGTTTGACCCATGGTACCCACTAGGTACAGCGAATATGCTTCAAGTTCTGCACATGGGACTGCACGTAACGCAAGTGATGGGCTACGACCAAATCAACACCTCACTTGATTTGATCAGCAAGAACTCAGCACGCACACTGCATATCCAAGACAACTACGGCATTGAAGAAGGTAAGCCAGGAAGCTTACTAATTCTTCCTGCAGATAACGGTTTTGATGCGGTACGTCGCCAAGTTCCGGTGCAGTACTCGATTCGCCACGGAAAAATAATCGCAGAGACTCAACCAGCTAAGACTAAAATTAATTTAGATAAGACTGAAGATATCAACTTCAAACGATAATATCGTCTATACTAACGAAGAAAAGGAGGCTTAGGCTTTAATGCCGATCAGTTAAAGCCAAAGTGATCGGTTGAAGGATCCTTCCGAGCTGTC
>NZ_JBGOOI010000017.1:0-78419 GCF_041439605.1 Vibrio sp. 1F169
TTCTAAGTTGTCCGTCATAAACGAACTGAGTGATTGTTGCACCATCTGCACTTTGCACTGGCATCACATCAACAGTGCCAGTCGTAACAACACCAGCAGCCAAATCAGCCACCGTTGGCTCAGTAATGGTTAACGTTTGGTTTTGCATGCCTTGCACATCATCGCTGACCGTCACTTTCAACGGCGACATCAATGAATCATCACCATCACGATCGACCGCGTAAACGGGTAAATCAAAGCTCAATTCATTATTTGCTTGGCCATCAGCATGATCTAATGCTTCAAGTAGAGTAAAGGTGTACTCACCCACCGTGCTGGTAGAGAAGCTAATAGTAAAGACCGGAACTTCTGGGTTGGCTCCATCTTTCACAAAGCCGATATACGCACCAGTCGTGTTTGGATCAGCTTTAAGCTCAACGACCAACCCGCCCGATTTAAGCGCGTCGTTCGTGTTGAATTGAGCAGGGTCGATACGGAACTTGACGACATCATCACTTTGATTGGTAAACTGAATAGTCTCAGTTTGACTCACAGGAACATTGCTTGCTGCCGAGCCATCTGTAAGGTTAGATTCTGATAGCGTGACGCTTGGAATAGTATTGATGATTGGAATATCACCATCGGTGATGGTCAAAGTAACGGTGGATGTCACCGGATCTTTATCAAAGTCACTTGACGTCACCACGATCGTCTTAACGATATCTTCGCTGCTTGTGTGGTTTAAATCGCGATTGGGTTCAAAGCGTATTTCACCTTCAAGGGTAACAAACAGCTTTCCCTCAGGCACAGTGATAAGCTGCTCTCCCGTTAAGCCCTGATTCAAGGTGTAAACGGTATTATCATACGTGATCTGGGTAATGGTCGCGCCATCAGCACTCTGATCAGGCATCACATCAATGGTGGCAGTCGTCACCTTACCAGCAGCCAAATCCGCAACCGTCGGTTCAACAATATTGAGCACACCATCTTTCATGATTTGCACATCATCACCGATGGTCATTGTAAGCGGGGAAATTTGCGAGCTATCGCCATCAGTGTCCACGGCATAAACAGGCAGTTCAAAGCTCAGATCGTTATTTGCAAGGCCATCTTCATGATCTAACGCTTCAAGCAGCGTGAAGGTGTATTCCCCTAATGTACTTGTAGAAAAGCTAATCGTGAATACTGGGACATCAGGGTTTACCCCATCGTTAACAAAACCTATGTAAGTACCTGAGTTCTGGGGGTCTTCCTTGAGTTCAACGACAAGCCCATTCGATTTGAGCGTATCATTAGAATTGAACAAGTTTGGATCAATTCGAAAACTCGCGACATCATCACTACCGGCTGTAAACGTAATCGTTTCAGTGGCGCTAACCGCATTTCCGCTTGGCGAAGATCCATCACCAAGATTCGTTTCAGATAATGTCACTGGTGGAACTAGGTTAATTACCGGATCTTGGCCATCAGTAATACTAAGATCAAGCGTTGAAAAGCTCTCGTCGCCATCAGCATCTTCAGCTAAAAAGGCAAATTGTTTTACTATGGTTTCGCTGCTTGAGTGGTTGATATCACGAGCGACTTCAAAACTAAAATCACCATTGAGTGAAATCGTTGCAACCCCTTCTGTAAATGGGAAAGTTTGTGCCGCATCTGGGAGTAGATTTTGGTCTAACTTGTATTCGACCCCATCGTAAGACAATGATTGGATTGTCGAACCATCCGCACCCTCAAAGTTGAATAGATTATAAGAAACAACAGTATCACCCGCCAAAGTCGGTTCATCGACGGAAACGACATTATCGATGAGTTCGACCACATCATCTTTTACACTGATTAAGATCTCAGCAGCTTCTGGTGTGTTTGACCCACCAGACAGTGCAGAGCGGTCACCATCCGCGTCAACCGCGTAAATGGGCAATACAAAGGTTAGCAACTCACCTTCAGCACCTTGGTGTGAAAGCGATTCGTACAGAGTAAATTCATAATTCCCCAATGATGGACTATCGACTTTAACGTCAAAGACCGTAATTCGAGATCCATTGACCTCAACATAACCTTCATACGTTCTCACATCATTGGTTTGACTAACTAACTCTAATTGAACGGCAGCACCATTGGAAACCAAGGCTCCCGCTGTATTAAATTCAGTCGGTTCAAGTTCGTAATGGTCAATAATGTCACTTTCAAAAACACTTGCTGTGATACTGCCAATACCACCTACTGGGGTTGTTCCTTCTTGTGAGCCACCAACAATGCCTGACTCATCAACATCGATGCCATCAACATTAATAATGAACGGGCTATCACCATCAGAGATATCAACCTTAATCGTATTCGTTACGACATCCTGGTCAAAATCGGTAACCGTAATCGGTAGAGAGAATGAAAGCGTGTCGGAGCTCACTTCTTCTATTGGTTTAAACTGTTGGAAATTATATGTGCCATCGGTATCGAGGGAGATTGTGAGAACAACCTCACCTCTCCCTTGAATAGACAGAGTGATCGTTGTTCCGTCATCAGACAGTCTTGCAACCGTATTTTGGTTATCACTGAGCAGCCCATCAAACTCTTCTAACGCACTTGCATCAAAGACAGCAGATTGAAGTTTATCACTTCCAATATTAGAAAAAGTGCCTTCAATAGGTGCACTACTCGTTTCTACATTATTGATATTCACGCTTTCAGCAGACGGATTCACTCCGTCAAATAAAGTAACCAGCGCATTAATTGGTGATGCTATTGGGTTTCCTGCGGAGTCTTCACCTTGAATATCAAAAGCAAAGTTAATTTGATCGCCAGTATAAGAAACCTGCCCACCACCGATAGACGGAACATGATCAATAGATTGAGAAATCGTGGTGGTTAATGAGATATCGATATTATTGCCAACACTAGTAGCATCAATATCGATACGTAATACTTCGTCAGTACCTTGAACACCAACAATGGAATTCGTTACCGAGTCGTAAGTAAACGTGACAACTTGGCCGCTTGATGTAATGTCGTTATTAAGCTCACTTAGGAGTGAAGCAAGGGAGAGTGTGTCTGGGACAAAAGAATCTGGGTCTAGAGCTAAACTGCCCGCAATAATCGTTTCTGTGGTCGTAATAGATTGGGGGTAGGTATTGCCAGAAATAGAACCTTCAGTGACTGATTCGCTGATCGATTGACCACCAGCTGAACGTGTGATCGTTCTAAATTCCTCTCGAGTTTCCTCTACCTCTTCTTTCGCAAGCCCTGATGTCTCAAAGAATGTCGAGGGCTGAGTTTGAATATTATTGTATTCAATCGTAACAAAGCCAGCATTTGCAGAGCCTAGCCCTTCACCAGCAGCCGTTGCTTCCAAAATTTCAGTAGGATCGGCGCCGCCTAAAATAGCTTCTTGGATTGCCGCAATATCATCGTCAGTAAAGGCTCCGTCGTCAGATTGCTCTAAATCGAAGTTGACCTCTCCGGCGATTGGGGCATCTGCCCAAGACAATTCTTGGTCAATACATCCAACACAATTATCGCCAACCAGAACCTCACCATTTGGAACACCCAATACAAGTTCTGCATTATTTGCGGTAATGACTATCTCATTTTCACGGATGATATCGCCAACTAGAACTTTTTTTGGGCTGCCGTCAGGTGTTACTACAACCACATCCCCACTTACTGCTTCAACAACCGCAGCTTGGCGCGAAACCTCAATATCCATATATCCCCCGTTATCACAAGCACTCTTATCTAGAGCTGTACAAATTATTTTTGTTAATCATTACAGGCTTTAATCAAATTCATACTTACCCCTCATCAATGGCCAATCTTTTGTTGTGCCTCTTCGAGTTGAAAAGAGATAAGTATTTAACCTGTTTTTTTTATAGTTTACTTACTGTTAAGCCTAGTCTTCCCCATAAAAAATGCCATGTCTGTGCTAAGAGACTCCTTTTCACAAATTCACTTATTCTCTATGGATTTCTAAAACACAAATTAAACGTTAGTAGTGCATTGATTTATATGCAAATAAACTCACAGCGATGTTACATCTCTTTAATCCTATAAAGATATACAGGAATAAAGTAGATAAATCATGAGCGAATATAAGACATTGCTTGAGGCAAACGATGTGATAGCAATAAAGCAGAGAGTAGTCCCAAACTTGAGACAATGTTCAGCACAAAGCGGATGAAAAACCATTTATTAAGCGTATATTTCCCCAATTTCATATATGCCCATCAACATATTAAGGTGCTATGGAGGAACAATAGTCATGACTTATCATTGGATATACACATATCAAAAGGAATACGTTTTAGGACAAAACAATAGATACAAAAAAGCCGCCCGAGTTTAACTCGGGCGGCTTTTAGAAGATCATGTACCGCAATATGGTGTTTATCTGTAAAACGAGATTGTCACGTTCAACATGGCTCGCTAACTATTTTATTTTGTTAAACGATTTGCCGTCCAAACGTAAAGCAGCTCAAGTGCGATAGTTGCACCAGCTAGAGCGGTAATTTCGCTTTGGTCATAGGCTGGAGACACTTCTACTACATCCATACCAACCATGTTGATACCTTGTAAGCCACGGATGATTTTGAGCACTTTATCTGAATTCAAACCACCACACACTGGTGTCCCAGTACCCGGAGCAAACGCAGGGTCTAGACAGTCAATATCAAACGTTACATAAACAGGTTTGTCGCCAACAATACCTTTTACTTGAGCAATGATCTCATCCACGCTCATGTCATTCGCTTGCATCGCATTAATAACATTAAAGCCGTGACCTTCCTGCTTATACTCTGTACGAATACCTATTTGCACAGAATGCTCAGGCGAGATTAGCCCCTCATTTGGCGCATGGTAGAACATGGTGCCGTGATCGTAACGACTGCCCTGACTGTAAGTATCAGTGTGCGCGTCAAAATGAATCAGAGCCATCTCACCGTACTTCTTGCCGTATGCTCTTAGCAAAGGCAGTGTAATGAAGTGATCGCCACCTAAACCTAACAGTGTTTTACCACTGTTTAGAATCGCATCAGCGGCTGCTTCTAAACGCTGAGTTAAGTCTTCAGCATCACCGCAATCAAACACAAGATCGCCAGCATCAATCACCGAGGTGTGTTCAAATACATTGAAGTCCCAAGGAAACTTTTTGCCTTCCCACGTCAAGTTTACCGACGCACGACGAATCGCATCAGGTCCCATACGAGCGCCCGGACGACCCGACGTCGCCATATCTAACGGCGCGCCCAACACAACCACATCAGCATCGTGATCAATTGGGTTCTGTACCAATGGGCGACGCATAAACGTCATCGCGTTGGAGTACAGCGAGTAATCTGGTTTGGTAAATAGATCGTTCATTAAAAATCCTCAAGATAGGTGTAACCCATCAAGCCTTGCTCTAACTCTTCAAGTACGCTTTGCTGCTCTTGTGCTGGTACTTTCGCTGTGACCAAATCTTTGTAGTTCTGACGAATCAGATCTGTATCGATGTGAACATAACGCATCATGTCTTCAACCGTATCGCCTTCGTTGATGTAGTCGATATTCGCTTCACCACTTTCATCAACATTCACCACTACACTGTGGGTATCACCAAATAGGTTATGCATATCACCCAAGATCTCTTGGTATGCGCCTACTAAGAAAAAGCCCATCAGGTATGGTTCATCTGGGTTCCATGCAGGAACTGGCAGAGTCGTTTCAATACCTTGACCATCAACATACTGGTCAATCGTACCGTCAGAATCACAAGTAATATCCAATACTACAGCGCGTCGCTCGTCCGCATTATCCAAACCACTTAGAGGCAATACAGGGAATACCTGATCGATACCCCACGCATCTGGTAAAGATTGGAACAGCGAGAAGTTCACGAAGAACTTGTCGGCTAAACGCTCGCTCAACTCATCCAAAATAGGACGGTGATAACGGTTCTTAGTACTCATACGAGAACTAAGTTCATAGTTAATACGCAAAGACATCTGCTCTGCCCAAGCACGGTGCTGAAGATTCAGCATACCTGTGGCAAATTGATTGTGCGCTTCTGCGATATCACTCTGCGTGTCGTTGTAGATCTCAATCAGCGCGCGGTCATCATTACCCGCATCTAGCTCTAAGAAATTCTTCCACATGTTGTTTAGCAACATTGGTGCGTCAGCTTCAGGCGCAGCCATAT
This sequence comes from Vibrio sp. 1F169, assembly GCF_041439605.1. NCBI lineage: Bacteria > Pseudomonadati > Pseudomonadota > Gammaproteobacteria > Vibrionales > Vibrionaceae > Vibrio > Vibrio sp. 1F169. The sequence continues at coordinate 6,152 of NZ_JBGOOI010000017.1, forward strand.
CTTCCGGAGAATAGCTTTCTGTACCGATCACGTTAGTAACAAGCACAGCATGATGCGCAGTCAACGAACGACCAGATTCAGAAATGATCACAGGTTGAGGCTGATTGTAGAGCTTACAAATATCCCCTACTGTCATTACGATGTTGCGAGCGTACTCAAGCAAGCCGTAGTTCATTGAGTTTGAAGACTGGCTACGTGTGCCGTCGTAATCGACCGCCAAACCGCCACCAACGTCTAAGAACTTCAGTTGAGCACCGATATCACGCAGTTCACAGTAAAAACGAGCCGCTTCACTCACACCATTTCGTACATCACGAATATTCGCCATTTGCGAGCCAAGGTGGAAGTGTACTAGCTCTAGAACATCCAGTTGATCTTCTGCTTTCAAGCGTTCAATAACGGTCAATACTTGTGATGCAGACAAACCGAATTTCGACTTCTCACCACCACTTGCTTGCCATTTACCTGCGCCTTGAGAAGCAAGACGAATACGTAAACCTAAACGAGGTTTCACGCCAAGCGCTTTCGCTTCAGAAAGAACAAGATCAAGCTCAGATAGCTTCTCTAGAACGATAAATACTTTATGACCCAGCTTTTCGCCAATAAGAGCAAGACGGATGTATTCTCTGTCTTTGTAACCGTTACACACGATCACCGAGCTCGCTTTTTGAGCCAGTGCCAATACCGCTAATAATTCAGGCTTGCTGCCCGCCTCTAGGCCTAGCTGCTTTTGCTCTAATTGAGCTTGGCTCGCTAAGATCTCATCAACCACTTCTTTTTGTTGGTTAACTTTAATCGGGTAAACAAGCAAGTAACGGTTGTCATACTGATATTCATCGATCGCTTGGTTAAATGCGTTACAGATATTGTGCACACGTTGATGCACTATTTAAGGAAAACGCACAAGAGCAGGCAAACCAATATTTCTCTGCTCTAACTGTTTTACGATCTGACTTAGCGGAACTTGATGATCGGTTTCGCTCGGTGATACATACACCTCGCCATTATCATCAATTCCATAAAAACCTTGGCTCCAGTGCTTTACATTATACTCAGCACGGATGCGTTCCAAATTAACCGAATTTTCCAATTCTAGAGACCTCACACTATAGGGCCATCGACAGAAGATACCTCATTGGAATAGCGAGGTATAACCCAACAAAAAACGTTCGAAAACGATTTGTTGGCTGCATTAACCGATATTATTAAGAGTGAGTCCAACCATTGATATTTGTGGTTACGATTACGTTTTTTTATCGTCGACCCGACTTAAAGTGACAGGTAAGGTATTACAAGGTTTTAGGCCAAAAAACAGGCTGAAGCGCATTAGATTTAAAGCACTTTCTAACAAAGAATCAGGTGAATAAAATACCAAAGACACATAAAATTCTTAGCTAATCTGGTCAAGTTAAGTCAGGGTTGTGACAAATATGCGCACTTCCCAATCTGAACTCTCGCTATCACAAACACAACTTGTATCCCGTGATTCGATACCTATAAACACTTCGTTCTTCCAACTAAAACTCGCTCACTTCAATGTTGTAGCCGCTCAATTATTGAACTTTTCTCGTGCATATCTTGTATTCGATTCAATCTTCTTGTAATTTTAACCGACCAACCAATCGGTCAGCTTTCGAATTTAGGGGATACTATGAGCCATAATCTAGACCTTGAACCAACCACGTCGAACATCAACGACATGGATCAAATATTCAACCGACAAAAAGATCACTACCGCAGTAATGTTAATCCAGCGCTTGAGCAGAGAAGAAAAGACCTCTCAAAATTAAAAGCGTTGCTAATGCGCTACCAAGGGCAATTGATTGATGCGGTGTCTGAAGATTATGGCCATCGAGCAAAACACGACAGCTTGATTGCTGATATCACCCCTTCTCTTCACCAGATCAATTACAGCATGAAGAACCTTAAGAAGTGGTTGAAGCCATCTCGCAGAAAAGCAGGATTAATGCTTACGCCCGCGAAAATCACCGTTCATTATCAGCCAGTGGGTGTTGTCGGTATCATTGTTCCTTGGAACTTCCCGGTGATGCTCTCTTTAGGTCCTCTCATCACTGCGTTAGCGGCGGGCAACACTGCAATGCTCAAGATGTCCGAGTTTACTCCTGCGACCAACCGAGTTTTAAAATCCATGCTGGCCGAAGGCTTTAGTGAAGATCAAGTCGCGATTATCGAAGGCGAAGCTGACGTTTCCGCTAAATTTAGCCAGCTCCCGTTTGACCATATTCTATTTACTGGCTCGACCTCTGTGGGTAAGCACGTCATGAGAGCAGCAGCCGATAACTTAACGCCTGTAACCTTGGAATTGGGCGGCAAGTCTCCAACGATTATTGCTCCCGACTTTGATGTGGCTGACGCCGTTGAACGCATCCTGTTTGCAAAAAGCTTGAACGCTGGCCAGATTTGCGTGGCGCCCGATTACATCTTATTACCACGAGAAAAAGTCGACGCGTTCATCACAGCTTATAAGCTGTACTTCAAAAAGCTGTATAAAGCAGGCATTGAGAGCAAAGACTTAACTTCAGTGATCGATATGCGTCAATACAATCGTTTGAAGGGAGTGATTACAGATGCTCAATCTAAAGGCGCAGTTGTTCACACTGTCACCGAGCAAGCACAAGACGATGTGAACCACAGAATGACGCCACACCTTCTAACCGAAGTGAACGACGACATGCTCGCAATGCAAGAAGAGTTGTTTGGCCCCGTACTGCCTATCGTTCCTTATGATTCTATTGAAGAAGCGATCAGCTACATCACAGCAAGAGAACGTCCACTTGCTCTGTATCTGATGAGTCATGATAAGCAAACCCAAGACCAGTTCTTATCAAATACACATTCTGGCGGTGTTTGTATTAACGACTCGCTAGTGCATGTGGCGGCAGAAGATGCGCCGTTCGGTGGCATTGGTCCTTCAGGCATGGGACACTACCACGGCATTGAAGGCTTTAAGACCTTTAGCCATGGCAAAACCGTTCTAAGTAGAGGAAAAATTAACTTCACCAAGTTAATGCACCCTCCTTACAACAACCCAATTAAAAAGATTCTGTTCAAAGTACTAAATAGATGATTACGAAAAGGCAAAAAATCCTAGATGCTGCACTCCTGCTTTTTTCTCAGCAAGGGCTAGAGGGCACATCTACAGGACAAATAGCGAAAACAGCAGGCGTCGCAAAAGCGACACTGTTTCACCACTTCGAGAACAAATCTCTACTGATTGATGAACTGTTTCGTGAACTGAAAATAGAGCTATTTTCTACCCTTGACCAGCACACAGAAATCGCTGAACAAGATCGCTACCAAGCCTTTAAGTTCATGTGGATCACAGGGCTTGAATGGGCGCTAGAAAATCCAGTTGCGATGAAGTTTTTCACCAATGTTCATTTCGACCCAACGACTCAAACTCGAGAAGTCATCGTCTCAAAGATGTTCGCATCGTTAGACGAGATCATTTTGAAAGGACAGGAAACTGGTGAGCTGACGGTGTTAGACATCAACCTTGTTAGGCACTTCATCCACAGCCACTTTTTGATTTGTGCAAACTGGTTGACTGAGCAGAATGAGTTACCACCAGAGCAGTCAGCCAAGTACATCAGCGATAGCTTTGACATGTGCTGGCGTGCCGTCGGTGGGCAAAACCTGTAATTTCCACATTCGTTGAAGCCCTTGCTTTCAAAGAACACTCTAAAGCGCCTCATGGCTATATCTATATATAGGCATGAGGCGCTTTAATTATTTGGATACATTTTAATCACACCACCATATTGACTTTAAGCACTCTCTTTCAGTAACATCCCACCATCATTTCAAAAGAGAATAACGCCATAATGAAGTACTAACATCCTGACATCCGATTTATTTTTATAAAAATCATTTGGACACTCGGGGTTAGTGGGCGTTACTTCGTCATCTATTTTCGCGACAAATCAAGCTCTTAAAGATCCGTTTTTTGACAAGCTACATCTTTAAGATCAGTACCTTAAAGACAGAAATCAGATCAGCACTCTATTTCCTATCTTTGATTGGTACGCTACCTAAGTAACGTCTTGGCGATCTATTCTTAGACTCCTATGTTGGAGTCTATGTAGAAAAGCGCCTCACCCCTTTTACTCGTTTACACGTAAAGGGAGGTATTTTATGCCTACTATATTAGCCAACAATCTCTCATTCCAACTCGATACTGGTGAGTGGTTATTCAAAGACATCACCTTTAGTTTGAGCAGTCGCCTGACAGGCTTAGTCGGAAGAAATGGGGCTGGAAAGTCACTACTGCTTTCGTTACTGGTCGGGCAAACACAACCCACATCAGGCAGTGTTTCCAAACAAGGCTCGATCGGCTTTTACTCCCAGTTGCCATCAACGCTACTGGATTCCGCCACCACCATCGCTGACTTCTTAGGGCTCACCGAAAAGTTAGACGCATTGCACGCCATAGAGCAAGGCAGTTGCGAACTTCAGCACTTCAGCACTTCAGCACTTCAATATCGTTGGCGAGGATTGGGATTTACAAGCGAACACGAAGCAACTTTTAGCCACATTGAAAATAACCAGTGGGTTAACCACGCCGTGCCATACATTGAGTGGTGGGCAACTCGCCCTTTTACAGCTTCATCGGTTATTCGCATCAAACCACGACATACTGATTCTCGACGAACCTACAAACCATTTGGATAACGAAGGGCGCAATTGGTTACTAGAACAATGCCAGTTGTTTGAAGGAAAAGTACTTGTCGTCAGTCACGATCGAAGCTTGTTGAGACACATGGAAGGGATCTATCACCTCAACAGTTTGGGCATGCGTTTCTATAAAGGGAATTACGATGATTACTTCACGCAAATGTCGAGTCAAAGTGAAGCACTGGACAAGCAGATAACGCATCACCAATCGGAGAAGAAACGACTCGAGCGCCAAGCTCAGACTAACAAGGAAAAAGCACAACAACGTGAATCTCAAGGTAACCAACTCCGAAAATCAGGTAGCCAACCCAAGATATTATTGGATGCAATGAAAGATAAAGCAGGACGAACCCAAGGAGCATCGGCAACAAGCCACAGGAACTTAAAGGATCAAAACCAACATAAACTTCAATCTCTTAAAGAACAACAAGAGCAACTGAAGCCACAAGCGTTATACCTACAACAAGCGGATGCTACTAAAAAACACTCACTATTAACCGTTGAAGAGTGTCTCCTAAATTTTGGTTCTGGTGCTCCTATTAGCTTCTCTCTATCACAAGGGGAACGATGCTATCTAACCGGGGCTAACGGGTGCGGAAAATCGACACTGTTAAAAGCCATTCATGACCAACACTCGAACTATATTGGATCCATTAAGCGCTTAGGGGCGACGGTATACTTGGATCAACACTTTGGCCTGTTGGACACCAACGACACCATGTTCGATAGTTTGATGACACACAGCTTTGGGTTAACAGAAAGTGACGCTCGAACCTTGTTGGCAGGGATTGGATTCAGACGAGACTCTGTATTCCGAAAAGTGGCTTATTTAAGTGGTGGTGAAAAAATGAAACTGGCGATGTTGATCGTTAGCCACAAACAAGACACCCCACTTCTATTGCTCGATGAACCGGACAGCCATCTAGACATCGACTCAAAGCAAGTATTGGCGTCCGCTTTACGTGAATACCAAGGCGCATTTATCTTGGTGAGTCATGATGCTGATTTTGTTAAGGAGGTCGGCGTCAGCCAAAACCATATACGACTTTAACCTTCGTAAATTCGTTCACTTAGTGTAGTTAAGCGAGCATCGCTCCGGTGCTCGCCTTTCTCGATTGAGACAAGTAAACTACACGCCTCGAACATCTATTCATAAGGCTAAGGTTTGCATACTCTAGAACAACTTAAATCAGGACAACTTAAAGGGATTAAGCACTTAAAACTGTCAGCAGAGCTCACTGAATTTCCATAAGAGATCTTAGAGCTTGCCGATTCTCTAGAGGTTCTAGACCTTTATGGAAACCAACTATCAAGCTTACCAGACGAGCTATCACAGCTGACTAACCTGCGTATCATCTTCGCGTCGAATAACCTGTTCACGCACCTTCCTGATGTTCTAGGTACTCTTCCTAAGCTCGAAATGGTTGGCTTCAAATCTAATCAAATTAAAACCGTCAGCGAGCAATCTTTACCTGCTCAATTACGTTGGTTGATCCTGACAGACAATGCAATCGAGGTTCTCCCTCACTCACTAGGTGAAAGACCACGCCTGAAAAAGCTCGCATTGGCAGGTAACAAGATTCGTGTTTTACCAGAAAGTATGGAAAAGCTATCAAACCTTGAACTGGTTCGTCTGTCTGCAAACCAACTGACTGAATTCCCAGAGTTCCTTATCAAGCTACCAAAACTGGCTTGGTTAGCGTTTGCGGGTAACCCATTTTGCAAACATCCAAGTAGCTTAGATAGCGTGCCTGCCGTAAGCTCGCAATGCTACTCACTCAATCAAGTGCTGGGCCAAGGTGCGTCTGGTGTAATTTCTCATGCTAACTGGTTAAACGGTGACTTTGATTTCCCACAAGAAGTGGCGGTTAAAGTATTCAAAGGCGAAGTGACCAGTGACGGTTACCCACATGATGAACTTGAAGCATGTCTTCAAGCAGGCCAACATAGCAACCTAGTGAAGTCTATCGCACAAGTTGATGAAGAGAACTACCTAGCATTGGTGATGGAGCTTATCCCGAGCAACTATTACAACCTAGGTTTGCCCCCTACTCTTGAAAGCTGCACTCGCGATACGTTCAACGAAGGCTTCGAGCTTTCAATTGCTCAGATCAATAGCATTACCGAACAGATGATTGATGTGTTTGAACATCTTCATGCCAACAAAGTTTGTCATGGTGATCTATACGCACACAACACTTTAGTGAATGAGCAAGGTCAGATGATCTTTGGCGACTTTGGAGCGGCAACTATCTACGGTTATCTGACTGAAGAGCAACAACAAGGCATTCGCCGAATTGAAGCGCGTGCACTGAAGTACTTTATTGAAGACCTATTGGCGGTATGTACAAAGCAAGACCAAGACAGCGAACTTTATACTCGATTGGCGAACTTCGAAGCTTAATGGCCTAACTTAATAGCGCGTTGATTAGAAGTACTCAGTCGAATTGAAAACAACAAAGCCAACATCACTGTTGGCTTTTTATTTGCTCATAAAACGAATCAGCGTTTAGCTTTCAACTTGAACAAGCTTCAAGTACGAATGTAGCTCACCGTTCTTATACTCAACCGCAGAATGGATATTAAGGTCTTTACACGCGACAACATCAAACTGGTAACGATTGTCACCTTTATTGATTTCGACTTGCAGCAGCCCGCTTTTCAGCAACCAATGACCTTGGGTTTCAAATCGGTCAAACAAACGATATTCCGTTAGACTACCATCAGAATGAAAGTGAACCTCGGTAATGTACCCTGCTGGGCAACTTTTTACCCAAGTCCGCCCTAAGACATCTTCTTCAACAAAGTTTCTTTTGCTCTCGCACCACTTTAAATAATCGGCACTCTCGCTCAGTTCACTATCAAGGTCATTCTTAGACAGTAACGTTTGCTCTTGCTGTTCACGACAGTAAAGCTGAAGCAGTGTCTGCTGGTTATTACTCATTAATCGCCATCCCTAGCTAGTCAATCTAATCCAATCAGGCTTAAGCTACCAACTCATAAGAAACCACATACAGTTGAGAGATACCCGGATAGATATCTTGAATCACACCCTTGAGGACTTCTAGCGTCATGTTCTCTTGCTCCGCATGGAACTCACCTAAGTCATCAAACAAGATTGGTTCTACACTAATGATCTTAAGATTACAGAATACACGTCCCTGCTCTAGCGTTGATACTTCTACAACGCTACCTGGTTGGTAATTGCGCTCAGATTCATCGCGAATAGTAATCGTCTTCTTGCCAGAAAGGATGTCAGTTTCAAAACGTTCGAAGAACGTCATAGTAGTCGGTGCGGTCATTTATCTCGGTCGCTTAACATTTAAAGGTTAGGTAAATGTTTATATACCAGAATGCTTGTTCAAGCGAATAAAAATTAGATGCGAGAGAATGCGGCAAAGCCAAATAGCAGGCAATAAAAAAGGAGAACCGAAGTTCTCCTTTTATTAAACCTTTAAGCTAACTCTAAATTATAGAGATGCTTTCGCTTTTTCAACTAGAACAGCAAATGCTGCTTTGTCGAATACTGCGATGTCAGCAAGAATCTTACGGTCGATCTCGATAGATGCTTTCTTAAGGCCATTGATGAAACGGCTGTAAGATAGACCATTTTGACGAGATGCCGCGTTGATACGTGCAATCCAAAGTTGACGGAATTGACGTTTCTTGTTGCGACGGTCACGGTAAGCGTATTGACCAGCTTTGGTAACTGCTTGGAAAGCTACGCGGTAAACACGTGAACGTGCTCCGTAGTAACCTTTAGCTTGTTTTAGAACTTTCTTATGACGTGCACGAGCTTGTACACCACGTTTTACGCGAGGCATTATGCTTCTCCTAAACTAAACGAATTTATAAACTAAAAAGAATTAAGCGTATGGCATCATACGTAGAACTTGAGCAACTTCACATTTAGGAAGGATCGAGTTCGGACGTAGCTGACGCTTGTTCTTAGTAGTACGCTTAGTCAGGATGTGACGTTTACCAGCGTGCTTAAACTTAATACCACCAGCAGTTTTCTGGAAACGCTTAGCAGCACCTTTGTTGGTTTTCATCTTAGGCATGATGAATAACTCCGCATTGTTGAGTTGTTAATAACATAGTAATTAGGGCGAATAAAACCCCGCAACCTGAGGCTGCAGGGTTTAATTACTTGCAAAGCCGTTAATTACTTCTTTTTAGGGGCCAACACCATGATCATCTGGCGACCTTCAATTCTCGTTGGGAAAGATTCGACAACTGCAAATTCTTCAGTATCTACTTTCAAACGATTAAGAACGTCAACACCGATTTCTTGGTGAGCCATTTCGCGGCCACGGAAGCGAATTGTTACCTTCACTTTGTTGCCGTCTTCAAGGAAACCAGTCAGGTTGCGTAGTTTTACCTGATAGTCTCCAATATCAGTTCCAGGTCGGAATTTAATTTCCTTGATCTGAACCTGCTTTTGCTTTTTCTTCTGCTCTTTCGCAGCTTTGCTCTTCTCGAAGAGGAACTTACCGTAGTCCATCACACGACAAACTGGCGGCTCGGCGTTAGGGCTGATCTCTACAAGATCCATACCAGCTTCATTTGCAGCTTCCATCGCTTCAGCGATTGTTACTACACCAACAGCTTCGCCGTCTGCGCCAGTTAGACGCACTTCACGAACGCCACGAATGTCACCGTTTAAACGGTGCTGGTTTTGTTTGGCCGGTTGTTGGCCACGTCTTCCGCCTTTAATAGCTATTCCTCCAGATTGAGCTTACGGCTTGAAACCTCGGCTTGGATGTATGAAATAAAGTCATCCACTTTAAATTTGCCAAGGTCCTTACCTTTACGTGTACGTACTGCAATTTCGCCGGCTTCCATTTCTTGGTCACCACACACAAGCATGAACGGTACACGTTTCAAAGTATGTTCGCGGATTTTAAAGCCAATCTTCTCATTTCTCAAGTCTGCTTTGACTCTAAATCCACTTTTTTGCAGTTTTTTCGCAATTTCTTGTACATATTCAGACTGTTTGTCTGTAATGCCCATAACAATTGCTTGTTCTGGCGCCAACCACGTTGGGAAGAAGCCAGCGTATTCTTCAATAAGAATACCGATGAAGCGTTCTAGTGAACCTAAAATCGCGCGGTGAATCATAACTGGCGTGTGACGCTCGTTATCTTCACCGACGTAAGTTGCACCTAAACGTTCTGGTAATGCAAAATCGAGCTGCACTGTACCACATTGCCATGCGCGGTCCAAACAATCATGCAAAGTAAATTCAATCTTAGGTCCGTAGAACGCGCCCTCGCCTTCTTGAATCTCGTATGCAATCTCCATCGCCTCAAGCGCTTGCTTAAGATCGGCCTCTGCACGGTCCCACATTTCGTCTGAACCTACACGCTGTTCTGGACGAGTAGATAGCTTAACAACGATGTTTTCAAAACCGAAAGTTGTGTAAGTATCGTAAACCATTTCAATACAAGCTTTAACTTCTTGCTGAACTTGGTCTTCAGTACAGAATACGTGAGCATCATCTTGAGTGAAGCCACGAACACGCATAATGCCGTGAAGTGCGCCAGACGGCTCGTTACGGTGACATGAGCCAAACTCAGCCATACGTAGCGGTAGATCACGGTAAGATTTCAAACCTTGATTAAAGATTTGAACGTGACCAGGACAGTTCATTGGCTTGATCGCGTATTCACGGTTCTCTGAAGAAGTCGTGAACATCGCTTCAGCGTACTTATCCCAGTGACCAGAACGTTCCCAAAGAACACGGTCCATCATTAATGGGCCTTTTACTTCCTGGTAATCGTACTCAGTCAGCTTCTGACGAATAAATACTTCTAGCTCACGGAAGATAGTCCAACCGTTGTGATGCCAGAACACCATGCCTGGTGCTTCTTGCTGCATGTGGAATAGATCTAAGTGCTTACCGATTTTACGGTGATCACGCTTAGCCGCTTCTTCTAGGCGCACTAGGTGAGCCTTAAGCGCTTTCTTGTCATGGAATGCAGTGCCGTAGATACGTTGAAGCATCTTGTTGTCACTGTTACCACGCCAGTAAGCACCTGCTACGTTAAGTAGTGTGAAGTGTTGGCAGAAGCCCATATGTGGAACGTGGGGACCACGACACATATCGATGTATTCTTCATGATGGTACAGGCCTGGACGATCGTCTTTAGAAACGTTCTCATCCAAGATTTCGATTTTGTAAGTCTCGCCGCGAGCTTCGAATGCGTCACGCGCTTCCTGCCAGCTAACTTTCTTCTTAACAACCTGATACTTGGTCTTCGCTAGCTCTTTCATACGCTTTTCAATCTTTTCTAGATCTTCTTGCGTTAGAGAGTGCTCAAGGTCGATATCGTAGTAGAAACCGTTATCAATAGTAGGACCGATCGCCATTTTCGCTTCTGGAAAAAGCTGCTTAATCGCGTGACCTAAAAGGTGAGCACAAGAGTGACGAACGATCTCAAGGCCATCAACTTCATCTTTAGCTGTGATGATTTCTAGGCTTGCATCGTTTTCGATAAGATCACAAGCATCAACACGCTCGCCATCTACACGACCAGCAATGGTTGCTTTCGCAAGACCAGGACCGATTGATAGGGCAACATCTAGAGTTGATACAGGGTTGTCAAATTGACGCTGACTACCGTCAGGAAGAGTAATAATTGGCATTATTTGTCCTTTACAGTGGTGTTGCACACCAAGCAACACATGAAAATGTTTAATATATGTTTTTCAACCAACAAGTATGTTGATCGGAGATATATGCATAATAAAGATACCCACATAGAAGCAAATACAGATGCCCCATTTGTGAGTAGCCGAACATTGTAACGAAATTATATGAAATGACAATGTTAGTCCCACAGCGCCACAAAAACTACATAACTTAAATGTCTCTTCTATACAGGGCCTTCTAACACCCTAAGCTAACGTTCAATGATTGATTCTTTGTCTTTATTTACAAACAAAAAAGCCGAACGGTTAAGCTCGGCTTTAGAAGTTGTATTGTCTTATCTCTATTAATCGACAGAGCGACTACTAACAGAGAGTTAACTACGCACTCATGATTCTTGATACAGCGTTGCGAATATCTGAGTCGGCTGCGTTAGCTGGCAAGCTGAATGAGATATATTGGTCGCCACGAAAGCTCATTGAGCGGTCGATTTCTGCTAGGCAGTGAACCATTGAGCCTTCAACGATGAATGATAGCTCGATCTCTTTATTATTCGTAAAGCCGCCGCTACGAAATTCAATCTCTTGGTAACAGCCAGAGCGAGAAGCAAAGCTGTTGCCTTTCAAGAAGCCCTTCTCTACGTCTGCTTTCACCATTGCCATACCCGATGCTTCCACACCTTGGATAATTTTAGCGACTGTTGGCAGTGGATGAACGGAGATAAAGTCACGGTCTTTAGGATCAATCGCGAAGCCGATATCTAGGTTGGTTTCAACCCACACATGGCATTGGTTCATTTGTGCGTTCAACGCGGTAACTGGCGTTTCATCATTTAACTTAAGACGGAATGGCACCAATTTGGTTTCACCCGGTTGGATCACGAAAGGCTCTACGGCTTGAATACGACCCAGTGAAAAAGTTTCGTAGCTGGTGCTGTCTTCCGTTTCGACTTTTACTTCTGTGTTGAGAACCAAGTTAATCAGGTCGATTTGTTGCTCAACGTCACCACCAACAATGTGAACATTGCCAGACAACTCTCCACCTTGGAAAACTTCAATATTATCTAAGACGGTATCAACCTTTGCTGCACCGATGCCCAACGAGGCCTTTAATTTCTTAAACATATTATTTCCCTTTCTAATTATCTGATTTACGAATAGTTATTGCGTGACAATTTGCGACACTTGCCTCACAGAATCAAGCAATTTGCCCCATCTATGTTGAATAAGGTCACATTGCCCGAGGAAATGTTGAAATCGTGAAAAATTCCGTTACTCTATTTGTATAGTCAAATAAGGTTTCATTATGTCGAAAGCGCCGCTCTACCTTCAGATAAAACAGTTCATAGATGACAAGATCAACAGTGGTCACTGGCCAGTGGGTTACCAGATAACCACAGAACTCGAACTTACCGAGCAGTTCAATGTGAGTCGAATGACGGTCAATAAAGCGATTCGAGATTTGGTGTCTGAAGGCAAGCTCATCAGGAAACCAAGACTGGGGACTTTTGTTTGTGAACCAGACGAAAAAGCGCAATCTCCGTTGCTTGATATCAACAACATCGCGCAAGAGATCAAAGACCGAGGCCAAACGTATACTAGCCAAGTTATCAAGCACGATAGTATCAAGGCTGATGAAAGCACGGCTACACGGTTAGGTGTGATGATTAACGCAGAAGTGTTCTATAGTGAAATCATACACTTTGCCGACAACGCACCGATTCAATTGGAAGCGCGCTGGGTGAACTCTCAAGCCGCTCCAAAATACCTAGAGCAAGACTTTTCAACCTCTACCCCCAATGAATACCTTTCAAAAAGCTGCCCGTTGAGTGCTATCGAGCATACGGTTGAAGCCATTATTCCTGACTCTCAAATTAGAACGTCACTAAAACTTTCTGAATCAGAGCCTTGCCTGCTTTTGAATAGAAGAACATGGAGCAAAGAACGGCTCATCAGCTTTGCATTGCTCTACCATCCCGGTTCTAAGTACAAATTAAGCTCCAAGATACTTCTAGATTAAAGAACATCATCCTGATCGCCGATCACATTTTTGCAACATCAACTTGATTCGGGTCAGCGTTTAGCCTATTTATTTGTATATACATTTAATATTTAGCAAAGATCTAGGTGATTATGAATTTGATCCTCAAAAACGCACGAGTGGTCTCCATGAGCTCGGGAGCCGATGGTTATCAGCCCTCTTCCCCTCAAGATATCGTTATCGAAAGCGGTAAAATCGTGTCCATCTCTTGTTCAAACCAAGGCGTACTTGCTTCTGAGTTAGAACAAGTAAGTATTGATGGTTCTTTGGATTACATCACCTATGATTGCAAAAACAAGTTAGTCACCCCTGGGCTGATTGATTGCCACACTCACCTCGTATTTGCGGGTAATCGTGCCAATGAATTTGAGCAGCGTTTGAATGGTGTGTCTTACACCGACATCGCCAAGCAAGGCGGCGGCATTCTAGCGACAGTCACTGCAACACGCGCAGCGCAAGAGTCTGAGCTGGTTGAAATGGCTTTGCCTAGACTCGATGGTCTACTAAGAAGTGGCGTAACCAGCATCGAAGTAAAATCTGGCTATGGTTTAACACTTGATGATGAACTCAAAATGTTACGCGCAGCCAAAGCGTTAGAGAATCATCGTCGAATTAAGATCACCACCACTCTCCTTGCAGCGCATGCTGTGCCACCTGAATATAAAGAACAACCGGACAGCTATATCGATTTGGTTTGCCAAGAGATCATTCCTAAAGCTGCAGAGCAAGGGCTCGCCGATGCTGTTGACGTGTTTTGCGAATCTATCGGCTTCAACCTAGAACAAACCGAACGTGTATTTGCAACAGCCAAAGCACATGGCCTCGCGATTAAAGGCCACACTGAACAACTTTCGAATATGGGTGGTAGCGCACTTGCAGCAAAATACGGCGCACTCTCTGTTGACCATGTTGAGTACTTAGATGAAACCGGAGTAAAAGCACTGGCAGAATCAGGCACAGTTGCCACCTTGCTACCCGGCGCTTTCTATTTCTTGAAAGAGACTCAACAGCCACCTATCGCCCTACTTCGTGAACACAAGATTCCAATGGCGATCGCGACCGACCTAAACCCCGGCACTTCTCCCTTTGCTGATTTAACGCTGATGATGAACATGAGCTGCACCCTGTTTGGTACGACGCCTGAAGAAGCGCTGCGCGGTGTAACTTGTAACGCAGCCGCTGCCATTGGCGATTCACAAACTAAAGGCAAAGTCGAAGTAGGTTATGCCGCTGATTTGGCTATCTGGAATCTCGAGCACCCAGCAGATCTGAGCTATCAAGTTGGTGTTCCTCATCTGCATAAACGCATTGTTAATGGCGAGGTGTGTCATGACTCAATCTAAATCCAACGGCATCCAAGATAATGCAGCAACCACACATAACTTTGTATGGACTGGGCGTAATGATCTTGAAGATGGCGCACTCGGTACTCGCGTTCATCACATTACCAAACAAGTTCAAAGTAGCGATTTAAGTAACGAGCTGACTGACGGTGCTATCGCCTTGGTAGGCTTTGCCAGCGATGCTGGAGTTGCAAGAAATAAAGGACGCGTAGGCGCGAAACAAGCACCTAACCTGATTCGCCAAGCGTTGGCTAATATGGCTTGGCACAGTGACGCGCACATCGCGGATCTCGGTGATATCGAGTGCAATGATGGCCAACTTGAAGTCAGTCAAAAACAGTGTGCTTCGGTTATTGCCAATGCTTTATCAACCAACAAAGTGATTACCCTTGGCGGTGGTCACGAGGTTGCTTGGGCATCGTTCCAAGGTCTTGCGGAACATCTACATAAAACGGAACACCGACATAAAGCTCAACACCTTGATAAAGGTCAGCCAGAACGCAAACCTAAAATAGGCATCGTTAACTTTGATGCTCACTTTGATCTTCGAGAATTCGAAAGCGACATTGCTGATGTTAAACCCAGTTCGGGTACGCCTTTCAACCAGATTAGCGATTACTGCCATACACATCAGTGGCCTTTTCATTACGCTTGTCTTGGTGTGAGTGCGGCTAGTAATACCAAAGCGCTGTTTAATAAAGCAGACCAACTGGGCGTTTGGTATGAACACGACCGCAACATGACCCAAGTAAACCAAGTCGCTCAACTGGTTAAGTTACAAAAATTCATCGCTGAGTGTGATTACCTCTATCTCACTATCGATCTAGACGTATTTCCAGCGGCGACTGCGCCGGGCGTCAGTGCACCAGCGGCAAGAGGCGTGAGCTATGAAGCACTCGCTCCTTTTCTAGAACAGATTTTCCAACACAGTGAAAAACTCATTATCGCGGACATTGCGGAATACAACCCAGACTACGACGTCGATGGCCAAACGGCTCGATTGGCGGCACGTTTGTGTTGGGATATTGCCTCTGCAATGGCCAGCGACTAATCCAGCTATACCGATAACTACAGCTATACCGATAACTACAACTACAACTACAACTACAGCTACAACTACAACTACAACTACAACTACAACTACAACTACAACGATATAACGTGAAACAGAAGGAATTCCAAAATGACGGAACACCACAACAGTGACCCTCGTCTCGACACGACTCGCGAAATTCGCGCACCTCATGGCACCACATTGCGCGCTAAATCTTGGTTAACAGAAGCACCACTGCG
This sequence comes from Vibrio sp. 1F169, assembly GCF_041439605.1. Lineage (NCBI taxonomy): Bacteria > Pseudomonadati > Pseudomonadota > Gammaproteobacteria > Vibrionales > Vibrionaceae > Vibrio > Vibrio sp. 1F169. The sequence goes on from NZ_JBGOOI010000017.1 coordinate 22,175, forward strand.
TATGCTGATGAATAACCTAGACCCTGATGTGGCAGAACATCCACATGCACTGGTTGTGTATGGCGGTATCGGTCGCGCGGCACGTGATTGGAAATGTTATGACAAGATTGTTGAAGTATTAGAGCGTTTAGAAGACGACCAAACGTTACTTGTTCAATCAGGTAAGCCTGTAGGCGTGTTCCCGACTCATAAAAACGCACCCCGCGTACTGATCGCGAATTCTAACCTTGTTCCACACTGGGCGAATTGGGAACACTTCAACGAGCTCGATAAAGAAGGCTTGATGATGTACGGTCAAATGACAGCAGGTAGCTGGATTTACATTGGCTCTCAAGGCATCGTTCAAGGTACTTATGAAACGTTTGTCGCTATCGCGAAGAAGCATTTCCAAGGCGAAGCAAACGGTAAGTGGGTTCTAACGGGTGGTCTTGGCGGCATGGGTGGTGCTCAACCTCTCGCAGCTACAATGGCTGGCTTCTCGATGATTGCGGTTGAATGTGATGAATCACGAATCGATTACCGCTTGCGTACAGGCTATGTAGACAAAAAAGCCACCAGCATCGATGAAGCGATGGCAATGATTAAAGAATCAGACACACCTATCTCTGTTGGCTTACTTGGTAACGCAGCAGACGTATTCCCAGAGCTAGTTGAACGCAATATCACGCCAGACGTAGTGACTGACCAAACCTCTGCCCACGATCCACTGAACGGCTATTTACCTCAAGGTTGGACGATGGAGAAAGCAGCTCAAGAGCGTACCATTGATGAAGCTAAAGTTGTGAAAGCCGCTAAGCAGTCCATGGCCATTCAAGTACAAGCTATGCTAGATCTTCAGTACCGTGGCGCTGCGACCGTAGATTACGGCAACAACATTCGCCAAATGGCACTGGAAGAAGGTGTAGAAAACGCATTTGATTTCCCAGGTTTCGTTCCAGCCTATATACGACCTTTATTTTGCGAGGGCGTCGGTCCGTTCCGTTGGGCTGCCCTTTCTGGCGACCCAGAAGACATCTACAAAACAGACCAAAAAGTAAAAGAACTGATTCCTGACAACCCACATCTACATAACTGGCTAGATATGGCGCGTGAACGCATTCAGTTCCAAGGCCTACCAGCTCGTATCTGTTGGGTTGGATTGAAAGATCGTGAACGTTTAGGACAAGCATTCAATGAAATGGTGAAAAATGGCGAACTGAAAGCACCCGTTGTTATCGGTCGTGACCACCTAGATTCGGGCTCAGTAGCAAGCCCGAACCGCGAAACAGAAGGCATGATGGATGGCTCTGATGCAGTTTCTGATTGGCCTCTTTTGAATGCCCTTCTGAACACAGCTGGTGGCGCAACATGGGTTTCTCTGCACCATGGCGGCGGCGTTGGCATGGGCTTCTCACAACACTCGGGTATGGTGATTTGTTGTGACGGTAGCGAAGATGCATCACAACGTATTGCTCGTGTACTTCACAATGATCCGGCTACTGGCGTTATGCGTCATGCTGATGCGGGTTACGATATTGCCAAGCAGTGTGCTAAAGAGCAGAAGCTTGATTTACCTATGCTAAACGAAGAACTTCGTCGCCTTTAATGTCTGGAGAAAACATGTTGAATTTATTACTTAAGCCAGGACTTCTAGGCCTGCCTGAACTGCGTAAGATTAGCCGTAGCCCTGTGAGCTTATCACTTGATCCAGCAGCGATTCCAGATATTGAAGCGAGCATGCACGTTGTCGAGCAAGTGATTGCTGAAGATCGCACTGTGTATGGCATCAACACGGGTTTTGGCTTGTTAGCAAATACCAAAATCGCCCCTGAGGATTTAGAAGTACTACAGAAAAGTATCGTGCTTTCTCACGCGGCGGGCATTGGTAAATTCATGTCTGATGAAACTGTTCGCTTGATGATGGTGTTAAAGATTAACAGCTTGTCTCGCGGTTACTCTGGTATCCGCCTCAAAGTGATTAATGCCCTTATCGATCTTGTGAACGCACAGGTTTACCCATGTGTTCCACAAAAAGGATCTGTGGGTGCTTCAGGAGATCTTGCTCCCCTCGCCCACATGAGTACGGTACTGCTAGGTGAAGGCCAAGCACGCCACAACGGCAAGATCATCACTGGCTTAGAAGCAATGCAGATCGCAGGCTTGGAGCCTATAACGCTAGCACCTAAAGAAGGTCTGGCGCTGTTAAACGGCACACAAGCATCGACAGCCTTTGCACTAGAAGGTCTGTTCGCAGCTGAAGACTTATTCGCGTCTGCAACCGTGTGTGGTGCAATGTCTGTAGAAGCCGCGCTAGGTAGCCGTCGTCCGTTTGATCCGCGTATTCATCGCGTTCGTGGTCATCGTGGCCAAATGGATGCAGCACTTGCTTACCGCCATATGCTTGATCAAAAGAGCGAGATTGGTGAATCACATACTTGTTGTGAAAAGGTTCAAGATCCTTACTCACTGCGTTGTCAGCCTCAAGTGATGGGTGCTTGTTTACAGCAGATTCGTAACTCAGCAGAGACCTTAACGATTGAAGCAAATGCCGTATCCGACAACCCGCTTGTTTTCGCTGACGATGGCGACATCATTTCGGGCGGTAACTTCCACGCAGAACCTGTCGCAATGGCAGCAGATAACCTTGCATTGGCCATTGCCGAGATCGGTAGCTTGTCAGAGCGTAGAATGGCGCTGCTGATTGATAGCGCGCTAAGCAAACTACCGCCTTTCTTAGTCGATAACGGTGGCGTGAACTCAGGCTTTATGATTGCTCAAGTAACGTCTGCAGCACTCGCTAGTGAGAACAAAACCTTGGCTCATCCGGCGTCAATAGACAGCCTGCCTACTTCTGCAAACCAAGAAGACCACGTATCAATGGCCACCTTTGCCGCTCGTAGGCTTAGATACATGGCTGAAAACACCCGTGGGATATTAGCAGTAGAATATTTAGCAGCAGCACAAGGGCTCGATTTCCGTGCTCCGAATCTATCCTCTCCTCGTGTGGAAGAAGCGAAACAGATTTTGCGTGAGAAAGTGAGCTTCTACGACAAAGACAGATATTTTGCACCGGATATTGAACAAGCTAACCTGTTGCTCAAATTGTCCGTTCATAATCACCTAATGCCAGAAGGTACTTTGTGTAGCTTTTAAAGCAAAAACATTCTGAACAACACCCATTAGAGTGTCATATAAACAAGGGCTATTAATTAGCCCTTGTTGCATTGAGCCAAAGGCCATATCTCCCTTCAAATCGTCACATACCATCCAACGTATTTATCTAATTGACTGATATATAAGCAAAGTTAACTGGATAGACCATTAAAACCAAGTTAGTTAGCTATAATCCCCGCCAGATTTGATGACTAATAGCGATACTATGTTTCTGACACCTTACTTTTCTACTGAAGACAATCAATTTCAATTCACTCGTGAACAAGCTAGCCACTTTGCAAAAAAAGTAGCCGCTGACTTCAACCCAATTCACGATGAAGACAACAAGCGCTTCTGCGTGCCTGGCGATCTTTTGTTTGCAGTACTTCTGCAAAAAGAAGGCATCAGCCAAAAAATGCGTTTTGATTTTTCAGGTATGGTAGGTAACGGTATTGCGCTAAGCGTTGACAACAAGTGTGAGAAAGAAAGCTCACTGGTTGACGAGAAAGGCAAAGAGTACCTACACATGTCTTGTGAAGGTGAAAAGAGCCACGACCAAGCATTCATCGAGCACGTAGTAACAAATTACGTTAAGTTTTCAGGTATGAACTTCCCACATATCATGGTTCCTCTTATGGAAGAACAGCAAATGATGATCAACTGCCAACGTCCTCTTGTGATTTACGAGAGCATGGAAGTTGAATTTACTCGTCTAGACCTATCTCACCCAGAAGTTGAATTCTCAGGTGCGACTTTTGATGTTGAAGGCAAGCGTGGCATCGTGACACTGAACTTTGATTTCAAAGAAGACGGTGAAGTAGTCGGTAAAGGCGTAAAGCGCATGGTAGCAAGTGGTCTTAAGCCATACGACCAAGCTTCTGTAGACGACCTAGTAAACCGCTTCAACGAACGTAAAGAGATGTTTCTAGCTCAGTTCGCAGCTGCCGCTTAATCAGCACTCTTATTTACATCACTTGATGTAAATAGCTAGAGACAAGATCAATAAAGCCCAGCTTGGTATCACAAGCTGGGCTTTTTCATTTCGATGACTAATGACATCAAGCTACTCAAGTCAAAACTAAACCCAGCGTCTAACCTTTTGTTTATAATCAACATATTCCGCACCGAACAATTGCTCTAGAGCGCGTTCTTCTGGCTTAATTTGGAACTGATTCATGTACATTACGAATACAAAACTGAGTAAAACACTGAACAGGTTTTGGAAGAAATAGCCAAAACAAAACAGTAGGATAAATAGCCCTAGATACATAGGGTTTCGCGTGTAGCCAAAGATTCCACTGTCCACAACTGCAGAAGCGGTGTCGACTTTGATCGGATTAACGGTGGTTTTCTGTTTGCGAAACTCCCATATGCCTGATATCCCAATAACACCACTCAAGACAATCCCGATACCGAGCACAACCATTCGATAAGGCATTGCCAATGTTCCTTGGCTCAACTGCTGAGCGCAGAAGTATGATGCTACGAATACAATAATGAACAGTGCAACGGGTGGTACTTTTAATTCTAGAAAATTCATACTTTTCCTTATTAACATTCCTTTGTTAGTTTAGAAAAAAGCCCAGCAATTGCTGGGCTAAATGTATTAAAGAATTTTTGCTAGCGCTTGTAATGGGTGAGCAAGCTTCTCACCTTCAAAACGCTTCACTTGGCTACGGCAAGAATAGCCCGTCACCAAACAACGATCTTTTGGTAAGTCCTGCATTTGAGGCTTCCAGCTTAAACCGTATATGTCTTTCGACATTTGTAACTTATCAACTTCATGCCCGAAGGTGCCCGCCATACCACAACAGCCAACCGGAACGCTGGTTAACGCAGCACCAAAGTGCTTGAAGATAGTGCCCCACTCTTTTTCAGCGTTCGGCATTTTGGTTTTCTCAGTACAGTGAGCAAACAAGTACCACATATCTTCACTTGCTGAACGTGCTTCGAACTCACCTAACGATGGCATTAACCATTCATGCACGGTAAGCACATCAAAGTCGCCACGTTTGTCACCTAAGATCTCTACGTATTCATCGCGGTAACAAAGCACAAGAGCCGGGTCCACACCCACCAAAGGAATACCGATATCCGCCACCATCGACAAGAAATCCGATGTTGATTTCGCTTCACGCGCAAAACGACTTAAGAAGCCTTTAATGTGCAGAGCTTTACCATTTGGCTTAAACGGCAGCAACACCGGAATTTTACCAAGTTTTTGAGCCAGAGTGATGAAGTCTTCAATCACCTCCGCATCATAAAAGCTAGTGAACGGGTCTTGAACGATCAGCACATGCTGTTTCTTCTCTTCAGAAGACAAGCCTTCTAAGTACTGTAAGTCGAAGAGTTGCAGCTCTTTGCTCGCCAGACGATTTTTAAGTGTAGGTACCGACATCAGTGGTGCATCAACATAACCGACCGTTTTCGCCGTTGCGGTTTGTATCCATTTTTGACCCAAGGCAGCGTTAACAACCTTTGGCGCTTTCGCCATTAGCGGCAGCATGGTTTCAATGTTGGCGACTAAATAGTCTTTTGCAGGGCGTTGGTAGCGTGAGTAATAAATGTTTAAGAATCGAGAACGGAAGCTCGGAACATCAACTTTAATAGGACACTGGCTCGCACACGCTTTACACGCCAAACAACCGTTCATCGCTTCATGAACTTCATGCGAGAAATCGTACTCATGGCGTTTGTTCATCGTGTTACGAACACGTTCCACCATGGTTTTAATCGGAGTATTGTCCTTCAGCGCTTCTTGCTCTAAATCGAGAATATCGACGCCTTGTTCCGTTAACTGACGTAACCATTCACGAACCAAGCCTGCACGGCCCTTTGGTGAATGACGACGGTCAGCCGTGACTTTCATCGAAGGACACATTGGCGAACTCGTATCGTAGTTGAAACACAAGCCGTTACCATTACATTCCATCGCTTGCTTGAAGCTATCACGGACTTGTACGTCGATCTGACGATCGTAGAAACCACGCTTGGTATCAGTGACTTTCACCAACTCAGCATCGCTTTCTAACGGCGTACAGATCTTGCCTGGGTTCATCTTGTTATGCGGGTCAAATGCCGCTTTAACTCGTCTTAATTCGGTAAACAGCTCTTCACCAAAGAAGTCAGGACCATACTCAGAACGGAAGCCTTTACCGTGTTCACCCCACATCAAGCCGCCGTATTTAGCCACCAGCTTAACCACTTCATCAGAGACTTCATGCATCAATGCTTCTTGCATCGGATCACACAAATCTAAAGCAGGACGAACGTGCAGTACGCCCGCATCCACGTGACCAAACATGCCGTAGTTCAACTCTTTTGAATCGAGTAATACTCTAAATTCAGAGATGAAGTCGGCCAAGTTTTCTGGTGGTACACAGGTATCTTCAGCAAAAGCGACTGGCTTAGCTCGGCCTTTCGCCGCACCTAATAGACCTACCGCTTTCTTACGCATGTTGTAGATTCGGCCAATGCTCGCTAAATCACTGCACACTTGGAAGCCAATCACACCCGCGTCTTCAGTTTCTACCATGCTTTCAAGCTGTGCGGTCAGCGCTTGAACTTGTTGTTCAACTTCCGCTTCATCTTGGCCTGCAAACTCAACCATGTTGATACCAAGCATCTCTTTATTTGGAACATCCATAAGCAAATCGCTCACGGTGTGCCAAACAATGTCTTGTTTCGCTAGGTTCAATACTCTTGAGTCAACGGTTTCAACAGACAGCGCTTTCGCTTCTACCATGAACGGCGCATTACGCAGTGCAGAATCGAACGTGTTGTATTTCACGTTAACCAACGTTCGTGCTTTTGGAATCGGCGTGAGGTTCAGCTTTGCTTCAGTGATGAATGCTAATGAACCTTCTGCACCACATAGAACACGAGTCAGGTCAAAGCTATCGTCTTCTTCGTTGATTGCGTTCTTTAAATCGTAACCAGTTAAGAAGCGGTTCAATGGTGGGAATTTATTAAGAATTTGAGCGCGCTTATCTCGACAAACGGCTTCAGTTACTGTAAGGGCATGGTGAGCAAATTCACCTTCAGCAGGTAAGCCGTGTGATAAATCGGATTCGAGACATGAACCATCTGCGAAGACGGCTTGCAGCGACAACACATGGTCAGACGTTTTACCGTACTTCAATGACCCTTGGCCCGAAGCATCGGTATTGATCATTCCACCTAAGGTTGCTCGGTTACTGGTAGAAAGGTCTGGAGAGAAAAAGTAACCATACGGACGCACAGCATCGTTCAATTGGTCTTTAACGATACCTGACTGAACTCTTACCCAGCCTTCTTGCTCGTTAATCTCAAGAACCTTGTTCATATAACGAGACAGGTCAACCACAACGCCTTTTGTTAAAGACTGTCCGTTGGTACCGGTGCCACCGCCACGAGGGGAAAAGGTCACGCGTTCATAAGCAGATTTTGCACCCACTTTACCGATCAACACAACGTCTTGAGTTGTTTTAGGGAGAATGACTGCCTGCGGCAATTGCTGATAGACACTGTTATCAGTCGCCACAGCCAAACGGCTAGAATATTGAGATTCAATGTCGCCAGTAAAGCCCGCTGTTTTTAGTTCATCTAAAAAGCGTACGACAACTGGATCGACATCAGCATTGAGTTGAAGTCTTGGTAACATTTGCTTCCTGCCCCTACTTCGCTGATCCTATCAGCATTGGGTTATCTGAGATTTTTAATATTTTTCTTTGAATTTCGTCACTTTACTACTATTAAGATCATATAAAAAGGTGATCAAATAAGAATCTCGGTGCAAGAATGGAGAAATAGTCACTTTCGTCTTAATTCAGTAGTAAGATAGTAGATAACTTTTTTACGACATCTCCATGAGCAAATAACAATGAAAAAAAGCAAAACAGTCACAACTGAAGATATTCTTCTTAAGCTATGCCAATCAGTCTCAAACGTACTTACTTCAGCGACGGCTTCACAGGTGTCCTACTCAGCCATGGTTCAAAAGATCAACAAGACAAGTCTTAAGCCAGATTTTGGTTGTTTCGTCTTGTTCGACGGCGGTTTTTCAGGTCTTGTTGTTATCAATTTTACGTCGAAAGCAGCGCTAGAGATCTACACAAATTACATGCGTAACATGGGCATGCCTGAAGACGAACTCGCTGTACTTCATACTTCAGACGAAGTAGGTGATGTATTAGGTGAGTTGATGAACCAGTTGGTTGGCGACTTTACCAACAAAATCCGTAAAGAACTGCAAACTAACATCACACAAAACCAACCGAAAATGCTAGCACTGAACAAGCAAGTGAACCTTTCTGTTGATACGAACTTAGATCGCCCGCAAGCTCGTCGTGTTACTTTCTCTACTGCCGACAACAACATTTTCTACCTTGAGCTTGCAATGGACAAAACAGAATTCATCCAATTGGAAGAATTTGAGATCGCTGAAGACGAATGCCCAGACAGTATTCTTGAAGCGACTCAGAAAAAAATGCAAGAACCAAAGCAGCCAGAGCAAAGTTCAGGCAACGATTCTGCAGCTGATTTACTCGATGAACTTGGAATCTAGTTTGCGAAAGCTCTAGCACTTCCTAAAAATCGTGTCACTAACGCCATCAATCCTCTTGATGGCGTTTTGTTTTGTCCGGGAGTCGCTACTTCCTTCATATATCCTTATCTTCCATAATCGTTCACCACATTCCTACAAATGACTTTTGACTTTGCTGTTACTCGCCAAAACATGTAAAATGTTGGACTTTTAAAAATTTGCGGTAATGATTAAGTTGTCGATGGATAAGAAAAAAGCCCTAAAGAAAATTGCCAAGTGTCTTGAGCTTGGAAACTCTGCGAACGTCAATGAAGCTGCCAATGCGATAAAAATGGCGCATAACTTGATGCTGAAATATGGTCTCGAAAAGGACGATATTGAATTTATCAAGATGGGAAAAACTCAATCCAGTCACCTGTTACCTGCAAATATCAGCTCTACACTGCTGCGTGTTATTCGTGGTATTAACACCAAGTTTGGCGTAGAAGCCGTGTTACTGAATCACAAAGGCCTTAAGCGCGTTGAATTCATTGGTGAAGCCGATCGCGCTATCTTCGCGGCTTTTGCGTTCGATATTATTTATCGCGAACTGAATGAGCACACTGGCCAATTCAGAAACAGTTTTGCGGGCTCGGGAACAGGGACACTAGAAGTAACACGTCGCGTAAACTCTTACGTTTCGGGTTGGGTAGAAGGTGCGCTTGAAAAACTGCCTGTTATCACCCCAGACGACGAGTCAAACAACAAGATCAATAACTACATTGATAAAGAGTTCCAAAACATCGACCGCGAAACGTTCAAACAACAACTCAGAGAAGCGATGAAAAACCTCACCGCAGACTATGAAGTTGGTTTGAAGAAAGGTCGAAAACTGTCTGTAAATCGACCAGTTGGCGGAACTCAAGCCGTTAAAAAGATAACTAAATCATAGAGCCACTTTACATTGCTTCAGCGTATTGATAAAAACCACCAATAGGACTTATTGTTGTCTTTCGTAATTCATGCGTTTGACAGAAGTACATGATGGAGAAATACGTTGAAAAAAATCACACTAGCCCTGGCACTCACTGTTGCTCTAACGGGCTGTCAAGCGACACAACGCCAAAACGCGACAACCGGCGAATCTGAGACTAATTCCGCAACTCAAGGCGCTTTAATTGGTGCAATCGCCGGCGCTGTTGCTGGTGCAGCTACGGGTGACGACTCTAAAGACCGTCGTAAGCGTGCACTCATCGGCGCAGCAGGTGGCGCCGCAGTTGGCGGTGGTATCGGTTACTACTTTGACCAGCAAGAAGCTGCACTTCGTGAAGAACTCATGAACTCAGGCGTTCAAGTAGAGCGTGTTGGTGAGAACCAACTTCTACTTCGCCTAGAGAACGGCATTGGCTTCGATTCTGGTTCTTACGCTTTAGAATCAAGCATCCACAAAACACTTCGCGGCGTTGCGCGCATCTTAGTTGAATACCCAGACACTAGCCTAGTGATCGAAGGTCACACTGACAGCACGGGCAGCGAGTCTTCTAACCAAGTTCTTTCTGAGCGTCGTGCTGAATCGGTTCGTGCATTCTTGATCTCTCAAGACGTTGCTGCAGGCCGTGCCATTGCTCGTGGTAACGGTGAACGTTACCCTCTATGTGACAACAACACCTCTCAAGGTCGCGCTTGTAACCGTCGCGTAGAAATTCAAATCTTGCCGCTTAAGTAGCACGATTAAAGCCCAGTTCGTCTTTATCTATTGAATTAACCTCTATATAGTTGCTTATCGTCGTGTTGCTTGTTCAAAGTCACACGACTAGCCATATTCATACTGATATACCGACTCTGGGCTTTTTAACGAGACTTATCTATTGTTTATCCTATCCAACTTTCTGTCATCATCACTTCTTAGAACTCTATTTTTCACCCTCATCTTTTCTACAATACAGTTCTCTACTGCACACATCGTTCATGCAGAAAGCAACGTTGCATTCTCTATAGAATCTCAACCTCAAGATCCAGTTTCTCAATACCAACTAGCTCAAGCTTATGAATCAGGTAATGATGTCCCTTTGAGCACCAACGATGCATTTTATTGGTACTCGCAATCCGCAGAAAACGGCAATGCAGATGCGCAATTTAGGCTGGGTCAATGGTACTTGGCAGGATCAGGTGTAGAGCAAAGCAACAAGCTAGCTTTAGAATGGTTTATTAAATCAGCCTTACAAGGTAACCAACGCGCGCCCATCGAAGTCGCAAAGCTCTACGAATCCTCACTTCAGGAAGAACTCCTAAAACCATTAGATGAAGCACAGCTATGGTATGAAGCGGCCTTAAAAAACAATCCAACAGCCGAAGATGGCTATAACCGTATTCTGGAAGCGCAATTCAACCAGCAACGTGCCAAGCAGATCTCTTCGATTGAGAAGCTCAATGACAACGTCATTGCTGAAAGCAGCACGAATCAGAGGCTATCTAATCCAGAGCGAGCAAGTAGCTCCCCTTCTTATCTGCCCTCTAGAGAGCAGGTAACACGTTCTAACCTAACGTATTCAGACTATCTAATTGGCACAGCCTTAGCCGTGTTGATTTCAATTGTCAGCATTATCATGACTCTGGTGATATCAAAAAGAAGACACGCTCTAAAATCGGGTGAATTGGGGCAACAAAAGCAGACACTTGAAGCACAGCTTAGCTCGAAAGACTTCACTATTAAGCAGCAGAAACGTCAGCTACACACGATGTTCCATGAGTTAAAAAAACAGAAAAATGACAACAGCCTGAACAATTTACAAGTAGCCTGCGCTCTATTTGGGTATACACCTAGCTCAATTCCGAATCAAAAAAGCATTAAAATTCGATATAAACAGCTATCCAAAATCTACCACCCTGATGGTTACGGATGTGACGAAGAGATGAAACGTTTGAACAATTCGCTAAAAACCATCCTTAAGAGTGTTGCAAAAACGTAAACAACCAAGCAAGCTCGATTTCCAAAGTCGCAAAGATATCGATTTTATTAGTACTGCAATCGATCCCCCTCTCAAAAACAGGTAACAAACTATTAACTAATGAGTCTTATTTGTGTCATAATTTGCGCCGAAAATACACCTGACTTAAACAGGTGAGGAGAGAATATGTTCACAATAGAAGGCGTTTGTGATTGGTGCAAAAAGCCAAGCCTAGTTAAAAAGCACGACTACCTAGATGGTAAGTGTCATCATGCATGTAAAGAGTGCAATGATATGGCCACCATTGATGTTCGCCAGTTCAATATTGGTGAAATGGAAATGAGAGCAAAACTCTCCCAAGCGACATTGAGATAAGCAACACCGTTGAAATATAAGAAAGCGCCTAAGGCGCTTTTTTTGTATCTGAGATTTATCTTCTTATCTTCTTATCTTCTTATCTTCTTATCTTCTTATCTTCTTATCTTCTATACAGGTGTATACAGTACTTTTCTGTCAAACCCACTGTATACACCTGTATAAAGCTCACATTTCTTCAACTTATGAGACAAAACAACAAATTCATTCAAATTTAATTTTTACCATATTTTCAACAGCTTAAATAAAAATCACTTACCCAACCAAGCAAGATCGTCCAATAATCCCTCAAAAAACACTTGATCTTATAAGCAACAAAAACTACTGTATACACATACAGCATGTATATAAGGACAGCAAAATGATTCCAGCACACGTTAAAGCACAACACTCTAGCCCGCTAACTCACTGCGCATTTACATCCGTCTCTCGTGACACAAAAAGTTCAAACGAAGAAGCGTTGTTTGCCAAAATGGCGTTGCTGTCCAATCAACATCAGTGGTTACTGTTTACGGCTCAAACACCAAGACCATCGGCTAAACAGCTGCAGCAACATAATGTTTGCTGTGATCGTGTTATTCACATGAAAGCCTCTAATCAAATGACAGAAATAGAAACCGTCGAGAAAGCCATTCGATCTAAGAATGCGAGCGCGATTGTTGCGAGTGCTTCGATTGATCAATTCAGTCAGCAATACCTAAGAACATTAGGAATGCGCTTTCAGTGCGAAGTCTTCTTTATTGATGCCAATTCAGAGCGTATTCACTAGACCACCTTACTTAATAACATTTTGGCTCAAATACATAGCTCAAAAACACAGTCCAAATATACTGCCTTCCCCTGCCCTACAATTCGCCAATTTTTTAGCTGATTGTTAGGTGGGGGTTTTTATTTAAACAATAGATTTAGCAATCGTTTGCTTTTTCTCTGGAAGCAAATAGTAGATTGGGTATAATGCCCGTCTAATCATGTGCACACCGCACTTCTCTGTATGACGTTTGATAAAAGATAGGAATGTCTAAATGAGCCTTGCTGATCAAGTTCTTGCCGTAAATGATGACCTACCAATCCGTACTGATAAACCTGTCCACAGTGGCAAGGTTCGTTCGGTCTACTGGTTAACTGAAGAAGATAGCCAACGACTAATTAAAGAGAAAGGCTACGATGTAGCACCAGATGCGCCTTTAGCAATAATGGTGATCAGTGACCGTATCTCGGCATTTGATTGTATCTGGCGTGGTGAAGGGAATCTAAAAGGTGTTCCAGGTAAGGGGGCCGCTCTGAATGCTATCTCTAACCACTGGTTCAAATTATTTAAAGACAACGGCCTCGCTGACAGTCATATTCTTGATATCCCTCATCCATTCGTATGGATTGTACAAAAAGCTCGCCCAGTCATGATCGAAGCGATTTGTCGTCAATACATCACAGGTTCAATGTGGCGTGCATACGCAAACGGCGAACGCGAATTCTGTGGTATCGAGATGCCAGAAGGCCTTGAGAAAGACAAGAAATTGCCTGAGCTACTGATCACGCCTTCTACAAAAGGGATTTTGAAAGGTATTCCTGGCGTTCCAGAAGCTGATGATGTAAACATCACGCGTAACAACATCGAAGATAACTTCGCAGCATTCAATTTTACTCAAGCAAGTGACATTGCGCATTACGAGAAACTTCTAAAAGAAGGCTTCAACGTAATTAGCCAAGCGCTAGCAAAAGTCGATCAAACCTTTGTCGATACGAAATTTGAATTTGGTTACGTCAACGATGCTCAAGGTAATGAAAAGCTTATCTACATGGATGAAGTCGGTACTCCAGATTCATCTCGCATTTGGGATACTCAGGAATACAATAACGGCAACATCGTTGAGAATTCAAAAGAAGGTTTCCGCCAGTTCCTACTTAACTACTTCCCTGATGCTGATATTCTTTTGAACAAAGAGCGTATGCCAGAGCGTGAAGCGTTAGCTCGTGACAATGAACTTCCATTGGATTCATTGATGTCTCTGTCACGTACTTACCTTGATATCGCGGCGAAGATTACAGGTGCGGAAATCGTACTGAGTGAGAATCCTAAGCAAGAGATCATCGATGTATTGCGTGCCAACTACGGCCTAATCGATTAATAGCGGTTAGATATCACGTTCTGCCTAAGTACAAGAACGACTTAAATACAAAAAGGGCCTCAGTATTTAGGCCCTTTTTACATGTACGTTTTAATCTTATTTGAGCTAAGCTCTAAGCTCTAAGCTCTAAGCTCTAAGCTCTAAGCTCTAAGCAATACTGATAGATTAAAGCTTAATAGTAAACTCTTCTCCAGTATTCTCGGCAATCACCAAATGACTGCGCGATTCAATGTACTCGATCTGCTCTTCTTCAAGAGAATATGGCATAGCAACTTTGAGTTCATTGATCCCCTCTAGCTTGGCTAGCTTGAGTAAGGTAACAATGTTTGACTCATCACTTTTACGCGTCGACATCGATTTCAATGCCATCTGCCATAAACGATCTTCAGGGCTGGCTAGCTCTTTAATGCTATCTCGCCAGACGGTACTAAATACTGGCGCAATCGTGGTTAGTGCTTCCAGAAAAGTCCATTTTTTACTGCATGAGGCGCCAAGAAATGTTGTGTAATCAAACTCTACACGCGTCTCTGTCTGTTTATCCATGATGTCCCCCGACACTTTGACAACACAATATACTCAATATCTATCAACTCTTTCTTTATAGCAATAGGATATAGAAGAATAGTCTTTTATGACCTTTTGATTGGTTAAAAAGGCATATAAAAATCAAACTTGTAACAAAATAAGTACTGAAAAAACATATATGCACCTATTTGATTAATATTTTAGAGATAAAACTAATCCATCTATTTGATATCAATTATCCGACTCGCTTTTTTGTACTGAATACGCCAGCCAGACCATGTCGGGAGCTCCCAACGTTTTGGCGATAACTTTCGACTGCCCGATTGATAGTGAACGTAAATCAGCTTGCGTGCCGGCAGGTATTCGACTTCGAGTTGCAAGTCGGCAAGGCTCAATGCAAACGGGTACTTTTCCGAAAACTCTGAATAGAGCCAAGTCGGGATACCATCGAAAGGTATGTCTGCATGGTCGAACATTTCCAATTCGCTCACATCAGTAACTCCTAGCACCTCAAGCTGCTCTATCAACCATAGCTCAAAGTTAATGTTCTCAATTTCTGGTGTGTATTGGGTTTGTTCATCGAGACCGAGTTTCACATACAGCTGCCAATGTTTGATTTGTTGAGTGCGAGCTTGTGCAAAACCCGGAAGTTGAACCCCATTCGATACAAGATCGACGATCGGCTTTAACGATAGTTGCCCTTCCGCTGCCACGAGCTTGGTCGTGATCGTGCGGCCTGCATACACCAACGCCATCCCAGTATAGACGCCGTCATCATTCACAATCGTTTCACCTTGCTCCCACTCTCCTAGCTCAGCATCAATGATAAGCTCAAGAGGAATGGGGGCCGTGACCGTCGCTAAGGTCAGTGTTTGCTTAACACCTCTTCCCGGCAAACTATGAGTGTCTAACACCAACATCGCTTGTGCATTGTCCGGGAAACGATTCTGACGGCCGAGTACTACCTCTAAAACTCCATTAGCAAAGGCTTCTTTTCGTTTCAGTCTGCGTACGAACACCAGTTCAGGGTGAAGTTGAACAATAGTGTTAAGCAGTTCAATACGCTGGAAACGGGACGCGACTTCTAATTGAGGAAGTTCAAACACCTCACGCATTTGCTTAGCCAGTCCCTGTGCTTCATTCAATACCTGCTGATCGATTTCTAGATTTGGATACTCGCGACCGCGAACGATCTGAATCAACAGGCTTAGATCACACCCTTCCTTTTCTTGCTGAGCGAGTGCTTCCAAATGTTCTGCATTGTTCGGTAACTGATACAAGCGAGCCGGAACGGACAACGCAGCTGTGAGATCGACCATCGCTTCTTTTAATGCTTTGGTTTTGATTCGAGTAACGATATCGGCATACAAAGCATCAATCGGCAGCGGATACAGCTTTTTGCCATGCTCGGTAATTTGATGGTCGGCTTTAATCGCTTCCATCGTCAGCAAGGTTTGAGTAGCACTGTTTAGTGATTTTTCAGGAATAGGATCAAGGAAAGACAAGCTCTCAAGCGGAGCACCACAACAGGCCGCGGCCAACATCGGTTCGATCAGCTCTTCACGCTGCAATTCAGGCGGTGTGACTAACTCTAACGCCGCATGCTCACCATACAGACGCACACAAGCGCCGTCCATTACCCTACCCGCGCGACCAGCTCGTTGCTTGGCACTGGCTCGTGATATGGATTTAAGCATCAGAGTCGTTCTACCGTTTCGTTGAACGGTGCGCCTTTCTAATCCTGAATCTATTACCACGCCAATGTCAGGAATGGTTAATGAGGTTTCAGCAACATTAGTAGCAAGAATGACCTTTCTCAGGCCATAACCGTTAGCATTGATATCGATATTACGACCCGATAACGCTAAATCTCGCTCTTTATCACTGACTGACGCATGCAATTTCACCACTTGGATATCTGGATTTTTCGCCAAGGTTTGTTCACATTGCACAATCTCTTTTTTACCCGGCAGAAAAACCAACATGTCGCCAGAAGATGCAATCAGTTGGTGATTCACTTCTTCGGCAACGCGTTGCTCTAGGTGTCGAATATCGGGCAATGCTCTTGATTCATTAGCCCTGTGCTCAATCTCAACTTGATAAGTTCGCCCCTCGCAGCTAATTCGATTCGCATCCAAGTAATCAGCAAGACGCTCGCCTTCAATGGTTGCAGACGTGATCACCAAACGATGACTCGCTTTTTGTTTGAGAATCGCCACCAGCAAATCGATATCCCAACGCCTCTCATGAAACTCATCCACCACGATAACATCAAAGCTAGCGAGTCCGTCTTCAGATAACCAACGCAGCGCGATACCGGGCGTCACAAAAACGACGTTAGTTTTCTCGTTGTATTCAGACTCAAGTTTGATCGCATAACCAATTTTGTCACCAAGCTTCTCGCCCGATTGTAGCGCGAGATATTTAGCCAGTGATGTACACGCGATGCGTCTTGGTTCCACCACCAGTACTCGCCCATATTGGCAAGCCCAAAGTGGCAGGCGCGTAGATTTACCCGATCCGGTTTCCGCCTCTACGACAAGGTGAGAATTAGCGATTTGTTCGTGAAATACGTTTTGATAAGCATCGATGGGAAGTAATGACATAAAAAAGAGGCGTCGCGAAAAAGTGTGAGCAAAGTATAACGAATTATGCTGCTAAAATTCGATAAGTGTGGGACATGGGTAAGAATATCATTTTGTTTGCAAAGATCGGAGGTAAACTATTTACAATTGAATAACTAAACCGTTATCATTTTTCGGTTACCCTTTCTCCCATATTAGGCATCTAATGAACAACGATAAACGCCCTCTATATATCCCTTATGCTGGTCCTGCTCTACTAAGTACCCCTCTTCTAAACAAAGGCAGCGCATTCTCTGCTGAAGAGCGCAGTTCTTTCAACCTTGAAGGCTTGTTACCGGAAACAACCGAAACAATCCAAGAGCAAGTAGGACGTGCATACAAGCAATATTGTAACTTCGAAAGTGATATGGATAAGCATATCTACCTTCGTAACATCCAAGACACTAATGAAACGCTTTTTTATCGTTTAGTTCAAAACCACATCTCTGAAATGATGCCTATCATTTACACGCCAACAGTTGGCGCAGCATGTGAGAACTTCTCAAATATTTACCGTCGTGGCCGTGGTCTGTTTATCTCATACCCGAACCGCGATCGTATCGATGACCTACTGAACAATGCGACAAACCACAACGTTAAAGTTATCGTGGTTACGGATGGTGAGCGTATTCTTGGTTTGGGAGACCAAGGTATCGGTGGCATGGGTATTCCAATTGGTAAACTAGCACTTTACACAGCTTGTGGCGGCATCAGTCCAGCTTACATGCTACCAATCGTGCTCGATGTGGGTACAAACAACCCGCAGCGTCTTGCTGACCCAATGTACATGGGCTGGCGTCACCCTCGTATCACGGGTGCTGATTACGATGCATTTGTTGAAGAATTCATTCAAGCCGTTCAACGCCGTTGGCCTGATGCATTAGTTCAGTTCGAAGATTTCGCACAAAAGAACGCAATGCCACTGCTTGAACGCTACAAAGATCGCCTCTGTTGTTTCAACGATGATATCCAAGGTACAGCCGCTGTAACGGTTGGTTCTCTACTTGCAGCATGTAAAGCAGCGAACAGCAAACTGTCAGACCAACGCATCACCTTCTTAGGTGCGGGTTCTGCAGGTTGTGGTATTGCTGAAGCTATCATTGCTCAAATGGTGTCTGAAGGTATCAGCGATGCACAAGCTCGCTCTCAAGTTTACATGGTTGACCGTTGGGGTCTGCTACAGGAAGGCATGCAAAACCTGCTTGATTTCCAACAGCGTCTAGTTCAAACCAACGCGAACACCAAAGATTGGGAAAGCGACGGCACTGGTTTCTCTCTACTAGACGTTGTTCGTCACGCGAAACCTACGGTTCTGGTTGGCGTATCTGGTGCTCCGGGTCTGTTCAGCAAAGAAGTCATCAAGGAGATGAACCTTCACTGCGAACGCCCTATCGTGTTCCCACTGTCAAACCCAACAAGCCGTGTTGAAGCAACACCAAATGACATTATTCGTTGGACTGACGGCCAAGCGCTTGTTGCGACTGGTAGCCCATTTGAGCCGGTGGTTCACAACGGCACCACTTACCCAATCGCTCAGTGTAATAACAGCTACATCTTCCCAGGTATTGGCCTTGGTGTATTGGCTGTGAATGCTTCACGCATCACTGACGAAATGCTAATGGAATCAAGCCGAGCACTTGCAACGTGTTCTCCACTTGCTATCAATGGCTCAGGTGCTCTACTTCCACCATTGGAAGAGATCCACACCGTATCTAAAAAGATTGCTTTTGCCGTTGGTAAAAAAGCGATTGAGCAAGGTGTTGCTCTAGAGATCACTGAAGAAGCACTACAACAAGCGATTGACCAGCACTTCTGGCAGCCGGTTTACCGTCGCTACAAGCGTACTGCATTCTAATAAAGCGTTCTGTACTTTGAATAAAGCGTGCTGCGCTTGGAATAAAGAGCGTTAACGACTCTTACAAGAGCCTCTGCAACTGCGGGGGCTTTTTTCTTTACACTGTCTTGTCTTTTTAACTGATTTTTCTCATTTTTATTTGGTATTATCGAGCACTCAAAAATTATTGCTCAGTCAAAGGACCATACCGAGAGTGAAATTTGATTCTCACATTTTCCGTAGCCACTTATTAAAAGCTTACAAAAAACTGCAAGGTTTTCTGTTTGGCGCTTTCCTCGTGTTCTTAGTAGGCAGCGCTGCGGTTATTGCGATCGATTATTGGGTTTCATGGCAAGCAGAAGATCGCATCATCTACGATATAGATGAAGTGCCCGAGCTTGAGGTCGCCGTAGTGCTTGGCACAAGCAAATATTTAGGTAGAACACTCAACGACTATTATAAGCACCGAATCGAAGCGGCAATTGAGCTGTTCGATCGTGAAAAGGTAGACCAATTTCTACTGAGTGGCGATAACGCTCATCGCTCTTACAATGAGCCGTGGACGATGAAACGCGACTTGTTAAAAGCGGGCGTCCCCGATGAACGCATCAATCTAGATTATGCGGGGTTCAGAACCCTAGATTCGATTGTTCGCGCCAAAAAGATATTCGATACCGATAACTTCCTAATCATCACTCAGAAGTTCCACTGTGAAAGAGCGCTATTTATCGCTAACTCTTACGATATTAATGCGCAGTGTTTGGCGGTTTCAGGACCAACCCATCATTCAGGAACCTCAATACGTTTACGTGAAGTGTTTGCACGTACCAAAGCGTTTCTTGATCTGTATATTATTGGTACTACGCCAAAATTCCTTGGCCCTAAAGAGCCGATCCAACCCAGTCCAAAACCAGAATCATTGCCGATTCCTAGCCCTATTACTGACCCCAATGCAAACTCTATAGCAGCCCCCACAGCAAGCCCTACTGAAAATCCGATTGCAACTCCTTCAGTAAGCCCTATTTTAGAACCAGCAGAGACCGATGTGTAGAAAACTACACATTTTGAATTTGTTGCCTCACACTTCCCCATTGTTAAGCAAAAACACACCAACACTCCTTTATTAACTTGAGTAACATTCTCCCAACAAAGTCTGACCCTACATCAAGTCTATATACCTCGAAAATAATAATACCAATCAAAGTAAGTAAGTGATCATAAATAGCGCAGGAAAAATGCTTGAGAACAAGGCAGAAATTTTCGATAAGTAGTTATTCTACAATCAAAATTTCTAACGATGTTATCGAGTGTTTTAACCAGCTAGGATGACCAGTTAGTTACTACGATTGGTATAAGCACCGCTCAACGAAGTCGTGCACCAATAAAACGAGGATAAACAAAAGGAGCGTCTTATGACGGCACTTGTTACTACACTGAAACACTGGTTGTTTACCCGCAACAGCATGATATTAATTGGTAATTTCACGCTATTTGCAGTTTTGCTCAATTCCCTGCCATTCGAAGCGCAAGTGAATACGGGTTTAAGTATTCTCGTGTTCGTTGCCATTCTATGGTTAACAGAAGCTATCCACGTCAGCATCACCGCTTTGCTCGTTCCCCTATTGGCTGTCTTGTTTGGTGTATTCAACACGCCCGCAGCACTGGCTAACTTTTCGAATCCCATCATATTCTTATTCATGGGCGGATTCGCGTTGGCAGCCGCACTGAACAAGCAAGAGCTGGATAAAGCGATAGCTGACAAAGTATTGCTCATAGCAAAAGGCAGAATGTCGGTAGCCGTGTTCATGTTGTTCGGTGTGAGTGCGGGTTTATCCATGTGGATCTCAAACACAGCCACCACAGCAATGATGCTCCCTCTTGTTCTTGGTATCATGAACAAAGTCGACCAAAGTGAAGACCGAAACACCTACGTGTTCGTGCTACTGGGTATCGCTTACTGTGCTTCAATCGGTGGTATCGCAACTTTAGTAGGTAGCCCGCCAAACGCCATTGCTGCGGCAGAAGTTGGCTTGAGCTTCACAGAGTGGATGGCGCTTGGACTACCTATCTCGATGATCTTACTGCCAATCACGATGATTATTTTGTACGTGATGACTAAGCCAAAACTTGACCACAAATTCGAGCTAGACCATGCACCTGTCGAGTGGACAAACAGCAAGAAAATCACACTGTCTATCTTCCTTTTAACCGTAACGCTTTGGATATTCGGCAAGCCGATCAACGCAATGATTGGCGGGTTCTCTAAGTTTGATAGTTTGGTAGCGATTGGCGCCATTGTACTGCTTGGCGCTTCTAGAGCCGTGGAATGGAAAGACGTTGAGAAGACAACGGATTGGGGTGTACTTATCCTGTTCGGTGGTGGTATCTGTTTAAGTAACATTCTGAAAGCGACAGGAACAAGCGTATTCCTAGCACACTCACTAAGCGGATTTTTAGAAACAGCAGGTATACTTCTTACGATTCTAGCCGTAGTCGCGTTCGTGGTATTCCTAACGGAGTTTGCGAGTAACACAGCGAGTGCGGCATTGCTTGTCCCTGTATTTGCAACCATTGCTGAAGCGCTGGGTATGTCACCTGTTATCTTATCTGCACTGATTGCGATTGCCGCATCTTGTGCCTTCATGCTACCAGTCGCGACACCACCTAATGCGATTGTATTTGGCTCTGGTCATATCAAACAAAAAGAAATGATGCGAGTCGGTATGGTGTTGAACCTAGTTTGTATCCTAGTTCTGACTCTGTTCGCTTGGATTTTCTGGTAAACACTAATGTCCTATAGACGTATGTTTATAGACAAGTGCTTACAGGAATGCCCCCTCTCAAAAAATCTGGTTGCAGCTTCCCCCGGCTCAACCAGTACAAAAATGCCCGCTCAGCTAACAAGATCAATTTAACTAGCAAGATCAGTTTAACTAACAAAACCAGCTAAACGGGCACATACAAACAAGAAACGCTTTTCCCTTTTGGTGGCCCCGCGCCACCTTTTTTGTTTTGGCTATTAGGATAAGAGCATAAAAATGCCACACGTCACATATGCACGTGTGGCTTATAAACCAATGAACTCTACTTCAGATTAGTGGCTCAAGATCACCTGATTTCGCCCTGAATGCTTCGCTTGATATAAGGCTTCATCAGCGCGGGCAATGGTCTCTGTCACCCGCTCTTGTTTCATCTCGGCAATGCCGATACTGCAAGTGAGAGAATCCCCATGAATCCAAAGATGTTGGCTAACCAAAAGTCGGATTTTCTCTGCCTTTCTCTGCGCTTCGCCAGCTTCGGTTTCAGGGCAAAAAACAATAAACTCTTCTCCACCCCAACGTACAAGTTTGTCCGTCGCACTGATAGAGCTGCCAACCACCATACTGAATTCACGCAAGATATGATCACCCATCTGGTGTCCGTATTTGTCATTCACACTTTTAAAGTAGTCAATGTCCAGGTAGATCATACTTAACTTGCCGTGGCCTTGCTTCACCTGTTGCGACTGCATTTTCAACCAATCACGAATCGCGTGTCGGTTAAGTATCCCAGTCAATTCGTCACGATGAGCCCTTTCAGAGAACTCAAAGTTTTGCTCTCTCAATGCCCGATTAACGTTCTTTAAGTGATGATGTCTTTTTTCAGCGATCGCCATACGTTTTCTTGAGCGGTGTAATTCTGAAAGCAGGAACACAGTGCCTGTACCCACCCAGATAAACAGCAAGATCAGGAACAGGCTTTCAGCCGAAATATACGAACCCTCAAACTCAATACTTCGAATAATTATTCGATGATGACCTAATTTAGCACCAGAAGCAGTAGCAAACTCAACCATGTTCACATTTGAAAACTCAGGGGCTGAATGCTCTAACGCAATCTCGTTATCCGCTAACCACCACGTCATGACTTGCAAGTTTTTGATCGGGATCTCGATCACGCCACCATCGATTCCTGGAGAGAACTCCATCCCGTTGTACTTGTGTGTGTACTCATCATCTGGAACCGAATAAGCAGGATTGTAATTGCGTAGGTACGTTCTCAGACGACCACTAGAGTCAGCCTTCGCATGGTAATCAATATTGACTCTAAAGGTGTGGTACTGCGAAAGGTCAAGGCCAGTGGTTATATCTGGGTTAATACGAATCGATAGCCCGCAATAAGGCCAAGGATATTCGGATTTTTTAAGCTCACAATCGAGAATATACTGCCCATTTTCATAGGACAATTGGGAGGTACTGACTCCTCTATCAACTTGATCGCTGGTCGCGATAAATTCATATTGTTCAGGAGTAATTGTTGTTATCACACGATTTCCACTTACCTGGTAATACTGCACAATGGCAAGTGTTGCGATAACTAGAAAGATAACAATTTTATGAATCCACTTCACATCTAAGCTTCCGGCTTTTGTTCCCTATAGTTGGGATTTGACGATATAAACTAATCATTAGATTGCATACTAACAATTGACTTAAAAACGTTATATCACACCTTAACAAAATGTCATACTATAATTTAGATGGCGGATTTCCACTCAATTATTCACTGCATGAATCAAGTAATATTGCGTATAAATAGAGGCTCTATTTGTTATACTCATCGCATAATCATCGTTAACCGTAGCGACTGCTTACAAGGCGTTCGAGTCGACGAAATAATAATCAAAATACAACGAGTAATGTCATGTCTTTATTAGCAAAAGGAACACTCAAGAAAATGAGTGCTTCCCTTGATGGTGCGGTTACCTACCGTTTACCTGTAGGGGAAGAGTTTGTAGAGCTAAACCCTCTGATTGGAAAAACCATCAACCTTACCCACACTGGTAATATTTTTTGTTGTTCGTGTGGTAAGAAAACTAAGAAAAGCTACTCTCAAGGTCACTGCTTTGTGTGCATGAAAAAGCTAGCGAGCTGCGATATGTGCATCATGAAGCCGGAGACTTGCCACTACGATCAAGGCACTTGTCGTGAACCTCAATGGGGTGAAGAAAATTGCTTCGTCGATCACTTCGTTTACCTGTCGAACACATCAAGCCTTAAGGTTGGAATCACTCGCCATACACAAATCCCTACCCGTTGGATTGATCAAGGAGCCACTCAAGGCCTACCTATTTTGAAGGTAAAAACACGTCAGATCTCTGGTCTTATTGAAGTCGAATTAGCGAAGCATATTGCTGACAAAACCAACTGGCGCACGCTGCTAAAAGGCGACGGTGACGATATGGAGTTGGTAGAGAAAGCCAAAGAACTATTGCCACTGGTTGAAGATAAAATCCAAGAGATCAGAGCGAAGTTTGGTGATGATGCTATCGAGGTGCTCAGTGAGAGCATTACTTCATTGAGCTACCCAGTTGAACAGCACCCAGTGAAAATTGTATCGCACAACTTTGATAAGAACCCTGAAGTGACGGGCGTACTTCAAGGCATTAAAGGTCAATACCTTATCCTAGATACTGGCGTGATTAACATCCGTAAATTTGGCTCTTACGAAGTGGAAGTGTCTGCCTAATTTAAAGAACTTAAGCGTTTCTCATAGTTAGAGGCGTTTCTTATAGTGAGAAGCGTTCAGTTAATAGCCAAAAACTAAAATGCCCTCAAGTGATGACTTGAGGGCATTTTTTGTTGTCGATTCTATTCGCTTTCCATGACGGTTTTAGGCGTTAAAGCGCGACTACATCTCCGTCTACACAATTCTTGCCATTGGTTTTAGCGCGATAGAGAGATTGGTCGGTTAAATTCACGAGTGCGTCAATAGTGACACCGTCTTCACACGCTCGGCTATCGCTGATTCCGATACTCACGCTAGAGTTAAAACGAATTTGTTCACCCACTTTGAACTCGACTTGATTGAACTGTTGGCGAATCTCTTCTGAAACTTCGAGAGCTGTTTCAAGAGGCGTATTCGGGATAAATATAATGAACTCTTCACCACCCCAACGGCCTGCTACTCCACCAACTTTCTCGGCATTGCGCTTGGTTATACTAGCCAAAGCACAAATTACCTCATCACCTACCATATGACCATAAGTGTCATTAATCGACTTGAAGTCATCGATATCTAGTAGCATACAGACAAGGTAGTTTTTAGAGAACATATGCTCTCTCAACCATTCATAAATCGCCCTACGATTAAGCAGATCCGTCATTTCATCGTAATTCGCTTGGTGAACCAACTGCTTCTCCAACATCACCTTTTGAGTCACATCTTCGAGTACTACTTGAACGGCCCGCTGACCTTTCCAAGTAATTGCATTATCGTAAATATTAAAGAAGCGATGAACACCGTCAAAGCCAATATTTTCAACCACGGTACTGGTTCCCGACAACTCACCCGACACGATCGCTTGATAGTGTTTATAGATGCCGTCGCTATTCTGCTGTGGTACTAAGTCAAGAATCGAATC
Organism: Vibrio sp. 1F169; assembly: GCF_041439605.1. NCBI lineage: Bacteria > Pseudomonadati > Pseudomonadota > Gammaproteobacteria > Vibrionales > Vibrionaceae > Vibrio > Vibrio sp. 1F169. Next base: position 47,645 of record NZ_JBGOOI010000017.1, read on the forward strand.
CAGCGCTAAGACTTGCTCTATGGAAGATCCACCTTGCAGTTTTACCCAGGATTGATTGACCATCAACGGTTTGAAATCTCGGTGCACCAAGATGCCCTGCCCTGATTGCATGATCATGTCGTGATACATCTTATCTTGCTCACGCACTGCATTTTGCAGCTGAATCGCAGGGGAAAGATCGATAACCGTGACTTGCAGTGCAGGTCTTCCCTGCCACTCCGTCACATGATCGATAGAAAACACGGTGAACTCTCTGCCGTTGCGATCAATATTGGTATAGGTGTGAACCTGAGGGTCTCGTTGACCACTGACCGTTTCGAGGTAATTTTGATAGGCTAAAACATGGTACTCTTCTGAGATGAGATCTAGAAAGCTATCGATATCAGAAAGTAGTTCTTCCGGTGATTGGTATCCATAGATGCGAGCATAGTTAGCGTCAACACTCACTACATTCATATCTTGAATCGTTATTACACCGTACGTGGATTCGAAATTTATTGAAGACATTGCCAACTCCGCATTCTCGCTACACTTCATAAGCCGAAGCATAACAACACATCCTGCCAACGCTTCCACACAATCTATCACGCGTTAGGGACATTAATATGATATCTAGTATATCGTACTGCTTTAGGCTTCTCTACAACTCAATCGTAAGCTTAAGTCATCAAAAGTAGACAAATAGCACCTTCTTATTACGCACATCAAAAAACAAGAAGGATATTGTATAGCTATGTAAGCATTATCTATTCGGTTATTCATTCCAATCCGAAAAGTGAGAGACTAAGAAGTCGATAGCCAGCCTTGCTCTCTGTGGAAGAAAGCGACGGTTTTGATATACGATCCAACTGCTTGTACCTGCTCCCCAATATTCTTCTAGCACTGGAACGAGCTTTCCATTGGCAAGACCGCCATTGAAGCTGCTTTTGGGAAGATAAACAATGCCAAGCCCTTCTTCACAAGCTTTAAGTACCGCACTCGAGTTATTGCTTTTCCAACGCCCATGTACGCGCACCGCGTTTAACGGTTTTCCATCTTTCTCAAACAACCACTGACCACTGTTGGCAATAATACAGCTGTGCAACTTCAACTGTTCAGGCTGTGTTGGAGAACCGAATTGATCGATATAGTTCTGACTCGCGGCCGCTGCCATAGGCCGATCCACCAGCTTCCTTACCACCAAACCAGAATCATCTAACCGACCATAACGAATCGCGAAATCAATACCATCTTCAATAAAGTTAACCATATTGGTATTGAAGTTCATTTCGATAGTGAGATCAGGGTGGTCTTTGGCAAATTCCATCAAAGCTGCTGCAACATGATTCTCGGCAAACGCACCCGCCGCACTCACACGCAAAGTACCGCTCAGCTGAGCTTGTTGAGACGTGACTTGTTCATTCGCCTGTTGCAGTCCGATAACCAGATCTTTGCATTGTTGATAATAGGTATGCCCAGACTCAGTCAAACTCACCATACGAGTAGATCGAGCCAGTAAAGCCACACCTACCCTCTCTTCTAATCTCGACACTTGGCGACTGACATGACTGGTACTGCAACCCAGTTGTTTCGCGGCTGCAGAAAAGCCGTGACACTCCGCTACCGCCACAAATTCATTAATACCTTCAAAGCTATCCATACTTCTCCTGTTCACCTCCGACTAATTCACATCCACTATTGCTATATAGCAATAATGTTTTGCCTACTCGGCATATTATCACTCAAATGGTTTACTACTAGTATTACAGGTAACGAAACAGCGGTATCTAAATTGAAAGCTTTGGTTTTCTAAATAAAAGCCACGACGCTGAAACCAAACAAACGTGCTCAAAGGAACGAATCATGAAAAAAATACTAATCCCAGTAACTAACCACGCAACACTAGGCGATACAGACCAAGCGAACGGTACTTACGCTCCAGAACTGACTCATGCACTGAAAGAGATCATTGCTGCGGGTTTTGAGTACGACATCGCGTCTATCAAGGGTGGTAAAGGTCCACTGTATGGAACCGATATTGAAGGTGATTCAGTAAACGCAGAGATCTTGGCTGACGATGACTTCCAGAACCGTATTAACAACACGATTCCTGTAAGCCAAGTAAACGTAGAAAGCTACGATGCTATCTTCTACCCAGGTGGATTCGGCCTACTTTCTGACTTAGCAACCGATGAGCAATTCGCAACGATTGCCGCTAAGCATTATGAAGATGGCGGTGTGATCGCATCAGTATGTCACGGCCCAGCAGCACTGCTTCCGATTGTTCTAAGCAATGGCGAGAAGCTACTAAGCTCTAAATCAGTGACTGGCTTTACTCGTGAAGAAGAAATCGACTTTGGCACCATCAACGACATTCCGTTTCTACTAGAAGAGTCTCTTGCTCGCAGCGCTGCGCGTTTCAACAAGGTTCAACCTTGGCATGAGCTTGTAATTGTTGATGAGCGAGTGATTACCGGCCAAAACCCAACCAGTGCGCACGCAGTAGGAGCAGCTCTGGTTAAGCAGCTGTCTTAGTTAAATCAAGGACTTTTTCGATTAGCGATTAGCGGCTTTAGCCTTAGTAACCGTCCTAATAGAATAACTGCCGTTAAACAGATATAAGCTCAATCAAACAAAAAAGAGCATACTTCCTACTCAATATTATTGAGATAAGTATGCTCTTTTCTAATTCTGTAGCTATTAAGTGATAGTGACTTCTTGCTAATTACTTCTGCTAGTGGCTTCGCAAGATCCCTTCAAGCACATTGAACAACAAGTCGATCTCTTCAATCGAGTTATAATGCATACAACCAATACGCACCACGCCCTGCTCTTCAATACCCAACTGCTTCACCAGTCCTAATGCGTAAAAGTGACCATTCCAAACGCAGATATTATGCTCGCCCAACTTCTTAGCGATGAACTCTGGAGAGTGATCATCAAAAGTAACCGCAAAGGTTGGAGTTCTTAGATTCGAATCAAACTCGGTTTTTCCGTAAAGCTTTGCTCCTTCAAGGTCGGATAAGCGTTTAAGGAAGTACTCACTGAGTTGGCTTTCATGCTTATTATACAGCGCGTAACTTTGCTCTAAACGAGAACGCAATGAATCGGCGGGATCACCTAATTGTGCCAAGTAATCCACTGCCGCAATAACACCGGCAAGGCCTTCAAAGCTTTGCGTGCCAGTCTCAAATCGACCTGGGCCGATATTGGTTGCAGGCTCTACCTTGTAAGGCTTTAAAGTATGCAGCCATTGAGGCGCAACATAAGCAATACCCACATGCGGGCCGAAAAACTTATAAGCTGAACACGCTAAGAAATCACAATTCAGTTGCTGAACATCAATCAAGTGATGTGGTGCGTAATGCACGGCATCGACATAAACCTGAGCGCCATATTGATGTGCAAGCTCGATAACTTTCGCCATGTCAACAATCGAGCCTGTCGTGTTTGAAGCAAACGTCACCGCGACAAGCTTGGTTTTCTCGTTAAGCAGCGATTCAAAGTGCGCCATATCTAAACTGCAATCCGACTCGTCTACGCGAGCTTGGCGAACGATAGCGCCTTTGTCGTCTGCCGCTTGCTGCCAACTCGATACATTTGAGTAATGGTCTAACGCAGTGACGATAACTTCATCACCCTCTTTCCAATCGCGGCTGATCGCTCGGCTAAGTTGGAAGGTCAGCGATGTCATGTTCGCGCCGAACACAACGTTGCCAGAAGATTCCGCATTAAGCAGTGCTTGTGCCGCTTCTCGCGCTTGCTGCATTAAACTTGTGGTCTTTTGGCTAGAAAAATAGTGGCCGCCTAGGTTTGAATTGAAATGCCCTAAGTATTCGGTCATTGATGCTAAAACATTCTCAGGCACCTGAGAGCCACCCGGCCCATCAAAAAAAGTGACTGGCTTGCCATTATGATATTGGCCTAACGCGCTAAACTGTTGGCGCACATCATTAAGAGTGAAGGACATTGCGCGCATCCTTAGCCGTTAATACAAACACATCCATGTAGCCCATCTCGCCATGGTCTATGGTACGAATCGGTTGTGCATTGTGCCAAAGCTTACTATCAGCAAGCATTGCCACTTCGCCATCGCCTAACACTTTTCTGAAGAACGGTGCTTCGTGGCTATCTTGATAAAGCATCACTTCACCACCAACGATGTTGTGACGAGTAACACCAATGATCGCGATGTGGTCGAAGCCGTCTTGGTGAACACCTTCTGGTGCAACCTGAGTTTCTTCAAAAATAGCGGCAATACGGATTTGATGGATTTCGATTTCTTGTCCGTCTTCAAGCCCGTTGGTTTCAATAAACAGTTCACACATCTCTTGCATGCCTTCGCTGCTTAGAATATTCGCTTCAATCGGCTCGAACTGACGAACAACATCACCTTGAAAGTGATTAATGTTTTCAGACTGAACAAAGTTATGTTTGTCTAGCTCAACGACTTGTCCATTACTGAATTCAACCACTGAGTACCTTCTCAATCGGAACTGACCATCGGCATGCTCTGTACTTGGTAGCTTAGAGAATGAAGGTGACAACTCCTTAACTGCATGGTTACTGAGATGCGTAATATGTAGGGTATTTTCGTGAGCATGTAACATCATCGACTCCTTAATGATTGTTAATTAACTTTCGATATTTAACGTTTTATTTACATAAAGGATACTTGAAGATCTTGCCAAATCAACATTAAACAATCATTTATCCCGCCAGATTTAATAATTCAGACACTAAATCCAATCTAGAAATAAAAAGCAGTGTATAACACCAGAACAAAAGGTGACCAACTCTTGAAACTAGCACACTCCACTAGCCAGTTATAAATACCTACAATTTAAATAATAACGATATTATTAACTAGAAAGACAAGTTTCATATTGTGTCGGCCCTTTCACTTCAATACGCCAGCCTCCTTGTATGAACTCAGGCACCACGGTTGCCATCATTCATTTCTATGATTTGCACATCGAAATACGATCTACCTATCAGTTGCCAAACTATTGATTATTTACACAACAAACTGAAATTGGTTAATTTATCAGTAAGCCAGAAACCAAACGCCTTTGCTTGCGCGTCTGGAACAGGTCGAGTTCGGGGGGAACTCGGCCGCACCAAATGGCTTACTTCTTTTAGAAGAGAACTTAATAGTTCTTTTAATCTCGAAGATGTTTGAAGTGGAATATTATGAAAAGAATTGATTTACTAGGTTCTGAAAACCAAAAAATGAAGCTTTGAAGTCGACCATAACAATGAGCATGATTTCGAGAGCAACAACAAATCTGATGTGCCTCCATCGTAAGAAAATTATCCATTCTGGCAACACGGTTAGCTTTAAACACCTTGATGTTTTACGAGGGTAAAAGTCGACATAACTATGAGACTCAGAACCTGCTCTAATTCTTCTGTTGAACACTTGAGCTCTTTACCAAGATAAGATATTTAGTTTATCGATGAAAAAGTTTAAAATGACTAACTAAAATAAAATATTAGGTAGTAGTAGTGAGAATTGTAGACCTGTTTTCGGGACTTGGTGGTTTGACAATTGGTGCTTTACAGGCAGCAAAAAAATTAGGTTTAGATTTTGAGATATACCTTGCGAGTGATATGGAACCGTCGTGTTCAACCTTCTATCAAAGCAACTTCCATGATTACATTAAACATTTCCACGATTCTGATATAACACTTTTAAATGTTAACGATTTGCCAAAAGCTAAGATTGATTACCTTTTCGCTGGTCCACCATGTCAAGGACATTCAGACCTTAACAATCGTTCTAGGCGAAATGATCCTCGCAATAATCTTTATCTTGAAACTGTAAAGGTGATTCAACATTTAAAGCCATCATATTTTTTGATTGAAAATGTGCCTTCAGTTATCCACTCAAAACAAGGCGTAGTTTCTCAGTTAATAGAAAAACTCGGTGGCTTATATCATGTTCAAGAATTAGTCGTGGATTTTGAACGTATGGGGATAGCACAAAGCCGTAAAAGACATATATTGTTAGGCAGCATAAAACCTATAGAATCCAATATCTTATCATCTATTTATGAACAACAGGATGCTCAAACGCTCAAAGATGCGATCTATGATTTGGTTACAGTCAAACAAGATACAATGTTTGATACTCCTTCCCGTATGACAAGCGTGAATAGAGAAAGAGCTGAGTATCTTTACAAGCAAGATATCTTCGATCTTCCAAACCACTTGCGTCCTAAGTGTCATCAAGGAAATCACAGCTATAAATCTATGTACGGCCGTTTGGATTGGGATAAGCCATCACAAACTATTACTGGTGGATTTGGCTCGATGGGGCAAGGTAGATTTTTACACCCATCTTTACCGCGAGTTATTACGCCGCACGAAGCAGCAAGGATCCAAGGTTTACCAGACTGTCTGGATTTCTCCAATGTAAGCAAACGTGGTGCGCTGCAGCAAATGATAGGGAATGCAGTTCCTCCAGTATTATCAAAAGAACTAATAATAAAATTGGAAAATACAAATGAGTAACGAGTTAGTTGATTTAGACGCCCTAGAAAGGCAACTGAGAGACACACAAACGAGTATTACCTACGATACAAAAGAGTACGTAGTTGAGGTTATGGTAACTCGTTTTGAAAAAGGCTTTTTCTACATTCCAGATTATCAGAGAGAGTTTGTTTGGGCAGAAGATCGCCAGAGCAAATTTATCGAATCAGTAATCATGGGATTACCCATCCCTTTTCTTTTTGGGGTTCAAGACCCTCAAGGAAACACAGAGATCTTGGATGGTGCCCAGCGTATGAACACCTTGCGTAACTTCGCCCTTGATCGTCTTGTTTTGAAAGATCTGACACGTTTAGATTTACTAAATGGTTTAAAATTTTCAGACTTACCAGCTTCACAACAGTTAAGATTCAATGACCGCTCTATGAGAATGGTTATATTACCAGAATCTGTTACAAAGCAATCTCGGTTAGACATGTTCGAAAGAATTAATACTGGTAGTGAAGATTTGAAGAAAGCAGAAATTCGAAAAGGGTCTTTTTCTGGTCCGTTTTACGATTTTGTTTGCTCTTTGGCAACCGACGAGCAGTTCAACCGTTTATGCCCTGTGTCTCATAAATCTGCTCTTCGTGGTGAACGTGAAGAACTAATTTTGCGCTTCTTCGCTTATTCAGATAAATATTTGGAATTTAAGCATTCAGTATTTAATTTCTTAGATGATTATTTACGTGAAGCTAATAAATTGAATTTCGATATTGTCCAATTAGAATCTGAGTTTAGAAGCATGCTTAATTATGTCGAAGCAAACTTACCCGATGGCTTTAGAAAGACAGCGAAGTCTAAGACGACTCCTAGAGTAAGGTTTGAGTCTATAGCTATTGGAGTAAATCTCGCCCTAAAAGCAGAACCAGAACTTGATAATAAGGGTGATGGCTTTGTGCGCACTTCAGATTTCAACAAACATGTAACATCGCATGCTAGTAACTCAGGACCGAGATTAAGAGGTCGCGTCGAATATGTTCGAGACTGGCTATTAGAGGCTTAATAATGCGAGCGTTTACTGATGAATACGATAAACGAAAAGGTGAAATAGAAGCTTACATTACACTTTTACAAGCTTTAAGTTCTGATGGAGCTAAAGTCACTGATATAGATGATAATGAAAGTTCAGTTTCAGCTATTCAACAAAAAGTGTGTAAAGCTTCATGTTACCTTTTAATATATAACTTGGTAGAAGCTACCGTAATGAATGGCGTTCAAAGTATCTATAACAGGATAAAAGATGAAGGATTAGGCTTCTCGGCTATTATGGATTTGTTAAAAAAGGTCTGGTGGCACTCTAAGGGAGAAAGCCTAACATCAACACCGAAAGGTGAACTAATCGAAACCGTTTATAACTATTACTGCGAAACACACTCTGGTGATGCATTAGACTTTAAAGATTTTGTTTCAGGAGTTTCAGGTAATATGGATGCAGATGGTGTGCGTAATGTATGTCATAAATACGGAATCCGCGCAGTTGCAGATGGACGACATCTTGGTAACGTCAAGCAGTATAGAAACTGGCTTGCTCACGGCAACAAATCATTTTCTGATATTGGTCAAGATGTTACAGTAACACAGCTAATTGAGATTAAATCCAATGTATTCTCGTTCTTAGATGAATATGTAAGTAATGTGAATACATACCTTGATAACCAATGTTATAAAGCAACACCTCAAAATTAGGCTCCATAGGGAGCCTTTACTGTAGCCCCATACTAACCCGCACGCATAAAGCTGTGACTTAGAGCAATCGTTAGATTTTATACGTATCTTTGCTCATCACCCATTCTTCCCTACTTCGTTTGTGTAGATAGTCGTTAGATAAAGCTTGTTTGAACAGTGGAATACATCGTGAAAACTCACTTCTTTGTTTAACACGCTGCCAGCAATAGTTTAGGCTCAGGAATGTAAGTCCACTTGATGCAATGGCTCTCGTCGCCCTCACTCCCCCATAAACCTTTCACTGATCTTCCAGTCACGAAAACGTTTGTCTCGATTAAGTTCTAACGTATAACGATTAATTACACTTCAGCCCTTGTTTAACCTTTTATTGCCTCCATATTTTCCATACAATCCTAAGCGATTATAAATAAAAACAATTTCAATTTCGGAGTCCTCATGAGCGACGTAAAGCACTGTAATTTATTGATTCTTGGTTCTGGCCCTGCTGGCTATACAGCTGCAGTTTACGCTGCTCGTGCAAACCTAAACCCAGTACTGGTTACGGGTATGCAGCAAGGTGGTCAGCTTACAACCACTACAGAAGTGGAAAACTGGCCGGGTGATGCTGAAGGTTTAACGGGTCCAGTACTGATGGATCGCATGAAAGAGCACGCAGAGCGCTTTGAAACAGAGATCCTGTTCGACCACATTAACGAAGTAGACCTTTCAAACCGCCCTTTCCGTCTTAAAGGCGATTCGGGTGAGTACACATGTGATGCATTGATCATCTCAACGGGTGCATCGGCTAAGTACTTAGGTTTAGAGTCTGAAGAAGCATTCAAAGGCCGTGGCGTTTCTGCTTGTGCAACGTGTGATGGTTTCTTCTACCGCAACCAGAAAGTAGCGGTTGTTGGTGGTGGTAACACGGCTGTTGAAGAAGCACTTTACCTGTCTAACATCGCGTCTGAAGTTCACCTAGTTCATCGCCGTGACACGTTCCGCGCTGAAAAGATTCTAGTGAAGCGTCTAATGGACAAAGTAGAGAACGGCAACATTGTTCTTCACACTGATCGCACGCTAGACGAAGTTCTAGGCGACGACATGGGCGTAACGGGCGTTCGCATTAAAGATACTCAGTCTGATAAGACAGAAGACATCGAAGTAATGGGCGCATTCATTGCTATCGGTCACCAACCAAACACTGAAATCTTCAAGGGCCAAGTGGACATGAAAGATGACTACATCATCGTTCAGTCAGGTCTTGAAGGTAACGCGACACAAACCAGCATCCCAGGCGTGTTCGCTGCAGGTGATGTAATGGACCACAACTACCGCCAAGCAATTACTTCTGCTGGTACAGGTTGTATGGCTGCACTGGATGCTGAACGCTTCCTAGATGGCCTTAACGATAAGTAAATCTGAGATTGCAGATTTGATTATCGGTGCTCTCGCCTCAGTAGATGCAGGGCATCATCACAATTTGTTGTAAATCCCTAGAGCCCAGCGGTATATCCACTGGGCTTTCTTTTGTATACTACCCGCCCTCAACAAATAATAATTATCATTAAGCCTTCATAATGGATAAGAAAAAACAACGCAGCTTGAACAAGTGGCTTAAGCAACAGAGTAAGTTAGCGAAACGCTGGCTTATGATTGCGATTAGCCTTGGCGTACTTTCAAGCGTGTTTTTAATTGCTCAAGCAGCTCTTCTCGCCTCTATTCTTCACCAGCTGATCATCGAGAATGTCGATAAATCTGAACTGGTTGGTCATTTCGCAGGCTTGGCATTATCGGTCGTTGGCCGTGCTGGCTGTACATGGGGACGTGAAATCGCAGGTTATCGCTGTGGTGAACAAATCCGTGTCTACATCAGGCAACTCATCCTAGATAAATTACGTGAGTTAGGCCCTGCTTATATCAAAGGCAAACCTGCCGGTACGTGGGCAACGCTGTTGCTAGAACAAGTAGAGGACATGCAAGACTTCTTCTCTCGTTACTTACCTCAGATGTCTTTATCGGTAATGATTCCATTCATTATTTTGGTTGTGGTGTTCCCAGTAAACTGGGCAGCAGGACTGATCTTCTTGATTACTGCTCCACTGGTGCCGATGTTTATGGCACTTGTGGGTATGAAAGCAGCCGATGCAAACCGTAAAAACTTCAAAGCACTGCAACGTCTTTCTGGTCACTTTTACGACCGTTTGCAGTCAATGACAACCATCCGTTTATTTGATCGCACTAACGCTGAAACAGAGGTACTTAAAGGTGCATCTGAAGTGTTCAGAACGCGTACCATGGATGTGTTGAAAATCGCTTTCTTGTCTTCTGCTGTACTTGAGTTCTTCACGTCGATCTCTATCGCAATGACAGCGGTTTACTTTGGTTTCACTTACATTGGTGAGCTTAACTTCGGCCACTACGGCGCAGGCATTACGCTATTCGCAGGTTTGTTTATCCTTATCTTGGCGCCAGAGTTTTACCAACCTCTGCGTGACTTAGGTACTTTCTACCATGCGAAGCAACAAGCGGTTGGCGCAGCCGAAAGTATTGTCGAGTTCCTAGAAACAGACATCACTAAAGTTAAATCAGGCGACACTCAGCTCGACCCGGCTCAAGGCATCAATATTGAGGCTCAAGACCTTAAAGTGTTGAGCCCTGAAGGTGTTCAACTGGTTGGCCCTATCTCGTTTGCACTGAATACTCGCCAGTCGACTGCATTAGTTGGCCCAAGCGGTGCGGGTAAAACAAGTTTGATCAATGCTATTCTTGGTTTCATGCCTTATGAAGGAAGCTTGAAAATCAATGGCGTTGAACTGCGTGACCTAGACTTAGCCTCTTGGCGTAAAACCATTAGCTGGGTTGGTCAAAACCCATTGCTACTACACGGCACAATTCGTGACAACGTCACTTTAGGTAAGCACGATATCACTGACCAAGTTGTCGAGAACGCACTTGAGCAATCTTTTGCTAACGAATTCGTAAATGAGCACGGCTTGGATTACATGATCTCTGATCGCTCTGGCGGTCTGTCTGTGGGTCAATCTCAGCGTTTGGCTCTGGCTCGCGCAATGATTCAAGACGGTCAGTTCTGGTTGCTCGATGAACCAACAGCCAGCCTAGATACTCGTAGCGAACAGTTGGTAATGAAAGGCATCAATAGCAACATCGAAAGCCGCACTGCCCTGCTTGTGACGCACCAACTCGCTCCGCTTCAATCGGTTGATAACATTCTGGTAATGCGCGATGGTGGTCTTGTTGAACAAGGTCATTACTCTCAGCTTTCGACTGCGGGTGGTTTATTCGAAGAGATGCTTAACGTGAACTTAGCTCAACAAGATAATAAGGGTAATTTAGATGCGTGATTTACTGCCTTACCTGAAACTCTATAAAAAGCATTGGTTTGGCCTATCGCTAGGCATGCTATTGGCTTTTGCTACTCTTTCGGCTTCTATCGGCTTGTTAACGCTATCAGGCTGGTTCATTTCAGCTTCTGCGGTAGCTGGCCTGACGATTGCGCGTGAAACCTTCAACTACATGCTACCGGGTGGTGGTGTGCGTGGTTTGGCAATGAGCCGAACTGCAGGTCGTTGGGGTGAACGTGTTGTTAGCCACAATGCGACATTCAAACTGTTAACTGATCTTCGTATCTTCTTCTTCAAGAAGCTGGCTCCGCTGATCCCAGGTCGTATTTCAAACCTTCGTGATGCTGATCTTCTCAACCGTTTGGTTGCCGATGTCGACGCCATGGATCACGTGTACTTGCGCTTAGTAAGCCCTGTGACGGTGGGTGTGTTCGGGATTTTCTTCCTGACTCTGTTCTTAATGTGGTTCGATAGCTCACTAGGTTTAATCTTAGGTTCTATCCTTCTTATCATGCTGTTGGTTTGGCCAATCTTGTTCTACAAGCTGGGCAAACGTAACGGTGGAGAGCTAACACAAAACAAAGCTGATCTTCGTGTCACTACGCTAGATTGGATTGAAGGCTACAGCGAACTGACTCTGTTTGGTGCGGAAGAGCGTTACCGTAATGCAATTCTAGAAACGCAACGTAAGCTGATGGCGAATCAGTTTGTAAACGCTAACCTAACCGGTATGGCTTCAGCAGCGCTAATGCTGTTCAACGGTTTGACGCTGGTTCTTATGCTTTGGCTTGCGGCTGACGGTGTGGGTGGCAATGCACCAGACCCGTTCATCGCGCTAATGGCGTTCGCTACTATGGCAAGTTTTGAACTGCTGATGCCTATCGCAGGCGCGTTCCAGCATTTAGGTCAAACTCTGTCTTCTGCTCGTCGCTTGAACGAAGTGATTCTGTCTGAGCCTGAAGTTCAGTTCGCTGAAGAGAAGCTCGACATCAACAAGCCGCTTGATATTACGTTCTCAAACGTGACGTTCAACTACCCTGATTCTGAGCGTAGTGTTCTGAACGCTGTTGACCTAACGATCCCTGCCACGCACAAGGTTGCGATTGTGGGTCAAACGGGTTCAGGTAAATCGACTCTGATTCAGCTTCTGACTCGCTACTGGGACCCTAAAAAGGGCTACATCTCAATCGCGGGCATTGAACTGACGCAGTGGAATGAGTCACAACTGCGTGAATCAATCAGTGTGGTAAGCCAGCGTGTCGACATCTTGAATGGCAGCCTACGCGACAACTTGTTGATTGCGAAACCAGATGCCAACGATGAGCACCTAGCTAACATCCTTAAAGACGTTGGTCTAGAAAAGCTGCTTGAGAATGACGGTCTTGATAGCTGGTTGGGTGACGGTGGTCGTCAACTGTCTGGTGGTGAGAAGCGCCGTATTGGTATCGCACGTGCCATTCTTCATGATGCCCCTATCCTGCTTCTCGATGAGCCAACAGAAGGCTTAGATAAGCAAACAGAGCAGAGCATCATGACGCTGTTCGAGAAGCACTTTGAAGGCAAGACAGTTATCTTCATTACGCACCGTTTGATTGGTCTGGAATCGATGGATTCTATCGTTCTGATTGAACAAGGCGAGATTGTAGAACACGGATCTCATGAATCGCTGTTAAACGAAGAAGGACGTTACTTCCAACTTCGTCAGGCAATCTAGCTCCTCATAAGTTATAAAGAAAACCATTCAAAGCCCGAGTTTATACTCGGGCTTTTTTGTGTCTTTATGTTTTTGTATCTTCACTCTTGAGCAATCTATTAGGCAAGTTTGGTTTTGAGCCTCTTTACTAAATCACTGACTTATCGAATTGGTTTTAAACAAAGTTCTGTTTGAGCTTCTCTTCCAACGCTTTGACGCACAGTTTGATGGCAATCGGTGTGTTTGAGGCGAATGGGTTCAACGCATAAACCGTGTTAGTGGGTAGTTGAAAACTTGGTAAGAGATCGACCACTTCATTGGATAACTGAGAGAGGTAGAAATCTGGAATCACACCGATACCGACACCAGATTTGATCAACGCGAGACAACTATGAAAGGAGTTCGTAGTGCAGCTTGCTTGTTGTTGGTAAATAAAGTTTTGATCTGTTTGAGAAGTAAAGTGATGAGAGACTTGCTTACCTTGCCATGAGTTAGCAATGTAAGGGATAGATTCAAGCTCACGAGAACGCATGCTTTCAACGCCACACAACACGTCTTTAAACTCGCCCAAGCGTTTCTGCTTTAGGTTACTGTCACGAGAACTGCCCACTCGTACTGCGAGATCAATATCGTGTTCCATGAAATCTAAGTGCTGATCATCGCTGATCAGTTCTGGTTTTAACTTCGGGTATTGCTTCATCAAGTCTGCAATAACAGGCGCGACCAATAAATCCATCAACGCATTCGGAGCAGTAATTCGAATTCGACCTTGTGGCTCCTCTAGCTCAGCTTTGGCCATATCCCAAGCCGAGTCAGCAATCACGTTGATGTCTTTGCAACTTAAATAGAAACGCTCACCCATACTGGTCAGAGATTGCCTCCGTGTTGTGCGTTTGAGAAGTGAAGCACCTAGTTCTTGTTCCAGAATTTTGAGGTGCTGACTGACGACGGACTTGGATAACTCAAGCTTTTCAGCCGCAGCTGATACTGAGCCCTGCTCTACGATGTGAGCGAAAATCGACATCTGCTTTAGCTTACTCATCTTATTGTTCTCTTTTTACATACGGTATTTTCTATTATCTCTGTTTTTCGATTTAATTTCCAAGGCTAAACTGAATCCAACTTATCGAGATAACCAAATCAAAGACACAGTGTTTGAAAGAAGACTGTTATGGAGAAAGACAATGTTAAACAACCAAATTTTAGAAGCATGTAAGCAAGGCATTAACGCGTGGCAGAAAGCATTCAACAGCCAAGATGCGAAAGGTTGTGCAGATCAATATGCTGAAAGCTGTGTAATGGAAGCGCGTCCATTTGGTACTTTTGAAGGTCGTGAAGCGATTCAAGCATTTTGGCAAAACATCATCGACCAAGGTTTCAAAGACGTTGATTACACCGATGTTAAATGGGAAGAGCACCCAGAAGGAGGCTACATTTTGACGGCTAGTTGGACAATGAACAAAGCGTTTGGTGTTGTGCATCGTGAGCACTGGGCACTAGAAGCCGATGGTTGCGCTCGTTTAATCAGCGATGACTTTGAGGTTCAAGGCGAACGCTAGCCTGCTCGCTTTTAAAAGAACAAGCCGCTTTAAAAAATAATGCGATAACAATAGTTATGTCGCTAGAAAAACAAAGGCCGGTAGTCTGAATCAGACTACCGGCCTTCTCTTTTTATTCCAGCCTGTTATCGACTGCTTACGAAAAACAACCGTTATAGTGCCGCTTTCTTCGCTTCTGTAATCCAAGCATCAAACGTATTTCGGTTCGCTTTGATCCAACCGTTTACGTGCGCTTCGATATCAGCCGAGCTGTTCTTACCTTTACTCATCATCATGTTCTGAGCACTTACATCATTGATGTTAAGTTTGATGATTTCAAAAAGCTTCGCCGCAGATGGGTTGTTCTTAGCAAACTCTTTGTTCGCAATAATACGCATCGAGTTCATTTCGAAGCCGTAGTTCTTACCGTTAGACAAAGTAGTATCAACATTCGCACGATCACCCGGAAGTGAAGAGAATGGAACTTCTAACCAAACTACGTCTTCGTTAGGAACCAATACACCACTCACCCAATAAGGTGTCCACGTGTAGTAAAGAACTGACTCGCCCTTTTGGTAACGTGAAATCGTATCTGCGATGATCGCTGCATAGTTACCTTGGTTGTGAGTAACGGTATCGTCCAATTTGAATGCAGAGATTTGGTGTTCGATGACCATCTCACAACCCCAACCAGGGTTACAGCCCGTCAGGTCTGCTTTGCCATCACCATCAGCATCAAACAGCTTAGCGATTTTTGGATCAGTCAATTGACCAATGTTAGTGATGTTGTACTTTTCAGCGGTTTTCTTATCAATAAGGTAACCTTGAGCGGCACCACTTACATATTGGCCTTCACGGTAGAATTTGTCATCGCCACCCGCCATTTTGTATTTGTCAGCGTGTAGTGGGAACCAACCTACTGTTAGGAACGTTGCGTCACCTTTTGCGATAGAAGTGTAAGCTACGTTATAGTCCACTTCTTGCGTTGATTTCACATCGTAACCAAGCTCTTCTAAAGCACGGTTAACAATCAGTGTTTGGAACGTTTCTTCAGCAACTGAAGATTGAACGGGCTGAACTGATACACCTTCACCCGGTAAGCTTGCAGCCCACACGTTCGTTGATACAGCCAGTGTCGAAACGATGCTAACGGCTAGCTTACTCTTCCATGAATTATTCATTGGTGTTTTTCCTTAGTTGTAGTTCTGATTGTTTACCGCGATTTAAAGCTTTTAGCACAAGGGAAACAGGCCCCATGTGATACCAGCGTAATTTTGTATTACCTGCATTTACCCCAAGAACTTGGGTAATGCGGTCAAGTAGGATTGCAAGAATAACAATGCCTAGGCCACCAACAGCGGCCAATCCCATATCCAGTCGGCCAATACCTCTCAGTACCATTTGACCTAATCCACCTACTGCGATCATTGATGCGATAACCACCATCGATAGCGACAGCATCAGTGTTTGGTTCACGCCCGCCATGATGGTTGGCAGTGCAAGTGGTAGTTGAATTCGGTAAAGCATCTGCTTTTTGCTGGCGCCGAATGAGTGACCCGCTTCGATCAACTCTTCCGGTACTTGCTGAATACCCAAGATAGTCAAACGTACAACAGGAGGAAGTGCGAATATGATCGTCACCACCACACCCGGAACGTTACCGATACCAAACAACATTACGATGGGTACAAGATAAACGAAGGCTGGCGTCGTTTGCATGGCGTCGAGAATTGGGCGTACGAATTTAGCCGCGGTATTGCTGCGGGCGAGCCATATCCCCATGGGTAAGCCGATCAGCAGACAGAAGAATACCGATGTCATGACCAGTGAAAGCGTGGTCATCGCTTCAGACCAAGCGCCAATCAAACCAATAAAAGTCAAAGAAACGGCTGTAGCCAAACCAAGCTTCAGGTTTGAAAACTGCCATGCAACTAAAAACAAGATGATCAACATGAATGGTGCAGGTGTCGACACCAACGCCGTTTCAAATGAACTTAGAATGAAATCGATAGGCACACGGATTGCTTGAAACAATGGACGTCCGTGCTCAACTAACCAATTCAGTCCAGACTCTACCCAAGTGTCGACGGGCAAAACTGCTTCTGCAAAAGGGTTAAGTGGATCAAAAGGTGTCGTTTCGACTGTTTCGCTGCTTAACCAATCTGCTGATGGTGAGGTATCCGCTGCTTGACCCCAAGGATCACTTGATGGCTGAGCTGCTGGAGCTGATTGAGACCATGGGTCATTATTTGTTTGTTCAGACGACATGATCTACCCCTTATCCAATGTTTGTAACAGTCGCGACTTAGTTACCACGCCAAAGTAATTACCTTGCTCATCCACAACAGGAACGGAGTAAGGCACACCGCCAACAAGGCCAAGCACATCGTTGATTGGTAAATCAGGGTTCAGCGTTAGGCCATCATCGAGCTGCGCACTGACGAGTGATTTGTTCTCTTTGTGTGCTTTACGAAGGGAATCAACAGAGACAATGCCGGAGTAACGACTGCTTTTCTCAACAACAATGCCGTATTCACGGTCGTTATCCATCAAGATTTGTAGAGCGGACGCTGGGCCGTCATGTTCTGATTTTTTAAATACCGCCGCTGGCTTCTTACGTGCAATGTCTTTCACCGTAAGAACACTTGCTACATTCACACCGCGGAAGAAAGCTTCGACATAATCGTTCGCTGGGTTGTTAATAATTTCGTCTGGGGTACCCACTTGAACCACCTCACCGTTTTGCATAATGGCAATACGGTCACCGATTCGCATCGCTTCATCCAAATCATGGGAGATGAAAACAATGGTTCGTTTATCGTCATTTTGAAGGCGAATAAGCTCATCTTGCATTTCAGTACGAATCAAAGGATCGAGTGCAGAAAACGCTTCGTCCATTAACAGAATATCAGGGTCACATGCTAGAGCACGAGCCAAACCAACACGCTGCTTCATACCGCCAGACAATTCATCAGGGTAAGATTCTGAATACGGCCCGAGACCGACTCGTTCCAACGCTTCAAATGCTGACTGTTTTCTCTTATCGACTTCAACACCCGCTAGTTCAAGACCAAACGCGGCGTTTTCAATCACTGTCATGTGAGGCATCAATGCGAAGTTTTGGAAAACCATGGAGATGTTGTTGCGACGGACTTCGCGGAGCTCATCTTCTGAGGTGTGGGCAATGTCTTTGCCTCGAAGAAGCACATTACCTTTGGTAGGTTCAATCAAGCGGTTAAGAAGGCGTACTAGGGTTGATTTGCCAGATCCTGACAGGCCCATTATGACGAAAATCTCGCCTTCTTGAATGCTAAGAGAAACATCGTTAACGCCGATCGTTAACCCTGTTTCTTCGAAAACTTTATCTTTGTTCGCGCCTTCATTAATCATTGTAAAAGCACGGTCGGTGTCTTCACCAAACACCTTGTACAGTCCCTTAACTTCCAGTATGGGATCCATGTAATTTAATCCTTTCTTAGTTATCTAAACTAATAGTTATTTAAACTCAAAACCGATTATTTAAACTTAAAAACGGTTATTTAAACCCGAAAAACGATTAGCACTCTAAGCAATTAACTCATGCAAATCAAGGGGCACCGTTCTGTAAAGTCGATGGAAAACCGTTAAACCCCCAGCCCAAACAAAGGTCAAATATCAAGCCCATACAAAGCAAAATATTGATAATAAAGAAATTTAAATCACACTCAACACCTGCGGCATTATGTATTACTTACAGATAGATTATTGAATATTTATTTCACATCAGAACAATTAATAGGCTAAATAGACCAAGAATATGCACAAATAGTTCGTGTACAAATAATTCGAATACAAACTAATTAAGAGGATTTAAACGCCACTAAGACCGGTAAATTAACACCATTACGAGGCGCGCACTCCCAATGACTTTTACACACATATGAAGGGCAATCTGGATAGAGTCCGTCCAATTAGGCACAGATCGGATTGATACCTTCATCTCCGATATAGAAGACATAACACCAACTGTGATACTTGCTGCAAACTGTCAAAAGTCGATTACCCAGGCCGAAAGACAACTTGTAGAGTACACATTGCTGATCCATTCTTTATCTAAAGGCTGGATACTCTTTCGGACGGATAAAAGGACAGGTATTAGAATGATAAAAATGCTGGTGTGTGACTTTGATGGCACGCTTGATGGCGGCTCGTCTCATGGGGTTGATCAGTTGTTTAACTACTTAACAAAACAACCGGATATCCGCTTTATCATCGCGACAGGTAGAACACTGCCCTCAATTCGTGTGGGTTTAGCTTCTGACAACTACCCGAAACCACACACGATTATCAGCGACGTAGGCACGAGAATTCATCACGAGCACTCCCAAACACCGGATCACACCTGGCACAATCAATTAGAAGCGTCTTGGAACAAGTCAAAGGTTGAGTCTGCACTTGCATCGCTCGATTTCATGGGAGAGCGCTTAGAGAGCCATCAAGGGGAATACAAGATCACTTTCGAAGGAAAACTCTCAGAGCCTCAACATGAGCTGATCGCATCTCGTCTGGAATCACACGGTTTAGATGTACACCTTACTTATTCCCACGATTGGTACTTAGATATCACGCCTAAGGGTGTCAACAAGGCCACAGCGATTCATCATCTACTTAAACAACATCAGTTAAGCATTGAAGAGGTATGCGTGGCTGGCGATTCAGCGAACGACACCTCGATGCTAACCATAGATGGCGTAAATTCAATATTGGTCGCGAATCATTACCCTGAGATCGCTCACCTGTCCGATCGAGATAACGTATACACCAGCAGAGCAACACATGCAGAGGGTGTGTTAGAAGGCCTTAAATACTGGCAAGGGCTTGCTGCGTCGGGTAATTAATACAAGTGTATCAAGCAGATCGCCTCGACTTGATACACTTATTTCCAACCAGGAAGCCAATGATCCTTATCGGTTAGATCGCGCCAGTTAATGTCTTCTTCTCGTTTCGTCATCACCGCTTCTATTAAGCAACGAATGACCTCCCCTTCTTCGAATTCGACCTCCGTGATCATAAAGTGCTTTTCTTTCTTTACTGGGCTAACGGCCGTCCATTTACTGCGAAGTAGTTTCTTTGGATTGATTCGATTCATTGATCTTATCTCTCGCTGTGATGTCGTTGATTAATATGAGTTGTCTACTCGACACTGGGCAATAGTCTCTATGACGCAAAAAAGATCATAAAAAAAGCCAGCGATTAAAGCTGGCTCTATTCTGGTGATTGTTTCTCGTTAGAGATTAACCATTTTTAGGTGGATCAAATGCCGTCAGTTCTAATGCTGGGCCTGTGTATTTTTCAATTTTCACAAGCGCAGAATTCGCAGCACAACCATTTGCCAAACGAGAAGTTGGAATATCCAACGTGAGCACGTTACAGCCACCATTTTTACATAAACCTGTCTCTTTATCTAAATCTGGCCAACCGCCTTCATGGATACATACAGCACCCTGTTTGATACCATCAGTCACTAATGCACCAACCAGTACTTGTCCACGATCGTTATATGCACGAACCAAATCTCCGGTTTTGATGCCACGTACTTTCGCGTCTTCTACGTTAATGGAGATAGGTTCACGGTTACCAATAGCGTACTCTTCACGCAATTTTGCATAGTTAAATTGACTGTGTAAACGGTGGGCCGCATGCGCTGTCATCAACTGAAGTTCATCACTCTTCGCTTTACCAAAGAACTCTGTAGGCTCAATCCACGTTGGATGCGCTGGACAATCCGCAAGATTGTAGCCTTCGATTGTTTTAGAGAAGATCTCGATCTTACCACTTGGTGTACCTAGCGGATTCATCACAGGGTCTTTACGGAAATCAGCATGGCGAACGAACTGTGCAGCTTTCTTGTTGTATTTCATTTCAATAAGCTGGTTATCATCCCAGAACTTACCAAACTTAGGCATACGTACACGTGCAGATTTACCCGCTTTTTGCGCTGCATCGTAGAAGCCTTTCAACCAAGCCATTTCGTCTTTACCTTCAGTAAAGACATCGCGACCACCGGCTTTGATCATCTCAGACATATCTGCAAATACATCAAAGTCGTTACGCGCTTCACCTTGAGGTTCAACTACCTTCTTCATTGGTACTAAATGTTGGTTACTGTAGTCACCTGTCATCGTCATATCATTACGTTCAAATGACGTAGTGATTGGCAATACAATATCCGCATGCTTAGCCGCTGCAGTCCAGTAGATCTCAGAGATAACCACAAGTTCAGGTTTTTGCCACGCTTTGATCAAACGGTTGGTATCTTGGTGATGAGTAAAGTTACCACCGCCCGCCCACCAAATCATTTTCAGGTCAGGGAACGTCAGTTCATGACCATTGTGCATATATGATTTGCCTGGGTTTTCCAGTGCTTCTGTAATACGAGCAACAGGGAAGCTGTTCACCGCACCTGAAACTGCCCAGTCGTTACCTGCTGAAGAACCACCACCGATCGAAGCTGAAATCGCAGGTAATACACCAGCATCGCGTGTTGGGTTACCACCATTAGAATAGTGGTAAGACAGACCAAAACCACCGCCAGGAAGACCAATCTGACCAAGCATTGCAGCTAACGTCGCAATCATCCAGTGGCGTTGCTCACCGTATTGTTGACGCTGAATGCCCCAACCCGCCATAAGCATAGTGCGGTTCTGGCTAAAGATGTCTGCTAGAAGCTCAAGTTGTTTCGCAGGAACGCCTGTGATCTCTTCAGCCCATGCTGGCGTCTTTTCAACACCGTCTTCTTTACCCATTAGGTACGCTTCAAACTTATCGTAACCACTGGTGTACTTATTCAGGAACTCTACGTCATGCTTACCCTTCTTAACTAAAGAGTGCGCGATACCCATCATCATTGCGACATCGGTCATTGGGCGCGGCGCAATCCACTGAACTGTGTCACCAAAGAAATCAACGGTTTCGGAACGCATAGGGTCAATCGCGATGATTGTCTTGCCGGACTTCTTAAGTTGATGGAAGAACTCTAGGCCTGAACAGTCGGTTGAACTCCATGCAATCTTAAGCGTGTTCATTGGGTTCATACCCCACAACACAACAACGTCTGAGCTCTCTAGTACCACAGGGTGAGTGGTTTGCTGTTCATAAACTTCGATCGATCCCATTACGTGCGGCATGATCACTTGTGCCGCGCCCGTTGAGTAATCACCTAAGTGACCAGAGTAACCACCAGCCAAGCTCATGTAACGTTGCAGCAACGTTTGTGCTTTATGCAGTACGCCACTTGAACGCCAACCGTAAGAGCCCGCAAATACAGATTCAGGTCCGTTCTCTTTACGAATACGCGTTTGCTGTTCGTGGATCAGCTTATAAGCTTCATCCCAAGACACTCGAACGTAGTCGTCATCACCACGAGAGCCTGTTGGCGCCGATGGATTGTCTAGGAAACCTTTACGTACCATTGGGTATTTGATACGCGCTTTGGTATGAACCTGATCAGGGCCTGTCGTTTGCAAGCTGTTTGGCACTGTTTGTGCCAGAGCATTAGTCGTTGAAACCAACTTGCCATCTTTTACTTCACACAACATCGGTCCCATGCGGCCTGCAGTTAATACACCTTTACCACGCTTATTCGCAGCTGATGCTGTCATCGGCGTCAATGATGTAAATGCCAGCGCACCAGCAGCCATGCCCGATCCTTTGAGGAATCCGCGACGAGTAATATCTGTCATAATTATTTCCCTTTTGTTTCTTAGTGGCCAACCACATCTTTTGCGTGGTTCTGGAAGTATTTAGTAAGAAGTTCTAAATCTTGGTCTGAAATGTCAGTTCTTTCGCCCATGCCCTTCGCAACGGGGCCCCAAGCATTAACGGTGAAGTGGTTCGCGCCAATTTTTGCATGACACGTTGAGCAGTAAACGTTGTCGAGTTCTTCAGCGTAATCCCAGATTGGCTCGAGTGAATCCAGTACAGGCGCATCAACGTTCGCGGTTAGCACCGCCGTTCGCCATTCATTGCCGTACGCATCCGTTTTAAAATCACCAACTTCAAGGCTCTGTTGCCCTTGAACTGTCAGCATCGCAACGATTGAGCGTTGACCTTCGCCGTAGTAAAGCACCTGTTCTGCACCCTTCATTTGGTAAGCATGCAACTCGATTTTGCGCTCAGTACCTTCAACACTTTTCACATCTAGGCGTGCCGTTGGATTGATAGTGCCAAGGTCACCAATACTGATGGTTTCTGCTGAGTAAACGACTTTCGCATTCGGGTCTGTTTTCTCAGTGAATGCCATCAAGTTGTCGAAAGCTTCGCTGTCCATTTCTGGCTCAGGAGCAAAGTGAGCAACACCTTTGTGGCAGTCGATACAAGTCTGATTATTCTCTTGCCCGTATTCATGCATTTTCGCCGCATCTTCAGATTGCTCGTAGCTATCCATCGCGTCGAAAGTATGGCAAGAACGACAAGTAGCAGAATCACTTTCACGTAGTTGAGCCCAAACGGTTTCGGCCATCGCCATACGGTGCTCTTCGTATTTGTCTTCGGTATCAATTTTGCCAGTCACAAACTCGTGATAAATGTCTTTAGACGCACGAATCTTGGTGATTACGTAGTCAATTGGGTCGGAAGGAATATGACAGTCAGAACACTCAGCTCGAATGCCTTTTGCATTGCTGAAGTGGATTGAACCTTCATATTCTTCATAAGGAATTTGCATTGTGTGGCAAGAAGTACAGAACTCAGTACTCGATGTGTAGTGCATAACGGCAGCAGTACCGCCCAGCGTTAACCAGCCAATACCTATACCGACAGCAGCAATAAGAGCGATATATCGTTTTTTAATAGACATATTTAGAAATCATCTTCAACAATTAGTAACAATTGCGATTAGAATAATACTTTAGGGTTAGTCACTATTGATTCACGTCATAAATTGTCTTTATTGATAATAAAGAAAGTGAGCAATGAGACTTCATACAACTCACTTATAACCATGACTGCGCAGTCAATTGATTTAATATTCATAAAACAAATAAAGACAATCTCATTTATAAAATTTAACTAAGAATAACTACACGCCTTTCTACTTAAATCGCACTAAAATCAAGATAAGGAGTAATGAACACGCCTATAATATTTGCAAACTTACGGCATTGAATTAGGTATGAACCAAACAGAATTCCAACAAAAAATGGCGAGTTTCACCTCGATTGAACAAGCGCTTGATTACTTCGAAATTGGGTTTGATAGCAAGTTCATCGACCAAAATAGAGTCGAGCTTGTGAAACGCTTTAATGGTTATCTGATCCTGTCAAAACCCGATGATTGGTTCTCAGGAAGAAGAGCGCTGAAAAACGCTTATTGTAAGGTTCAACGCAGCAAGTTAGATCGCCACACGCGTTCTGCCTGTCGTGGGTGTACAACTTGCCAGCGTCGATAGATCGGAAGTACTATTCAAAATAGAGAACTAAAAAGTAGATAGTTGAAATAACATCTCATTACGATTTAGTTAGTGGTTTGCTCGAAAAAAAGTGTGCTAGTCTTACGGCAACTCAACTACGAGATAAAAACTACAATGAAAATTTTCAGCAATTTCGAAAGCGGCAACATTCACGTCGTTTCAGCAGATTCACCACAAAACATTCAACTGACTATCCCAGCAGACTACCAAACTGAAATCTCTCAGTGGTTTCACTTCCGCTTAGAAAGTGAAGCTCAACAAGCTCACCACTTTGAAATCGGCCAATTGGCAACATCTGCCTACCCTGAAGGCTGGAAAGATTATGATGTGGTTGCATCGTATGACCGTGAAGAGTGGTTCCGCATTCCATCTCAATTCGATGGCGACACTTTAAGCTTTGATATCATTCCTGAACACGATTCAATGTACTTCGCGTACTTCGCACCGTATTCATACGATCGTCATCAAGATCTCTTGCACAGTGCTCAAACGCACCCTGCTTGTAAGCTAGAAACTCTGGGCCATACGTTAGATAACAACGACATCACTTTGCTAACCATCGGTGAGCCAAGTGCAGAGAAGAAAAACATCTGGGTTATTGGTCGCCAACATCCGGGCGAGACCATGGCTGAATGGCTGATCGAAGGTCTGCTACAACGCTTGCTTGATGAGACAGACACAGTAGGCCGCTCACTGCTAGACAGCGTTGTATTCCGCGTTGTACCTAACATGAACCCAGACGGCAGTATCCGTGGTCACCTACGCACTAACGGTATTGGCGTTAACCTAAACCGTGAATGGCAGTCACCTTCTATGGAACGCAGCCCTGAGGTTTTCTTTGTTCGCAAGCGCATGCTAGAAACTGGCGTTGACCTTTGTCTAGACATTCACGGCGACGAAGCAATCCCATATAACTTTGTTGCTGGTAGCGAAGGCACACCTTCATACAACGAGCGCATTGCAAAACTAGAGAATCACTTCAAGCAAGCTCTTCTGACTATCACGCCAGAGTTCCAAGATGAATTTGGCTACGATAAAGACGAACCGGGCAAAGCAAATATGACCGTCGGCACAAACTGGATCGGCGAACAGTTCAAGTGTTTGGCATACACTGTCGAGATGCCATATAAAGATCACATCAGCCACGCTGACGAACTGTACGGTTGGTCTCCAGAGCGCAGTGTTGCATTTGGTCACGACATGCTAGCAGCGGTTTGGGCAACAGTAGACGAGCTATAAGACGAAACAAACTCGTTAGTTTGTCTTTAGAAGTAGTTTGTTCATATAGATGACAAAGCCCAGCACTCGTCAAAGTGCTGGGCTTTTTATATCAGATAATGATGAGTTACTTGGGTTTTAGGCGTTTAGAAGCTTTGCTTATGCCACTCTGAGGTTCGCGAAGAAAACCGGGTACCTTTGCCTAATGTGTCGTTGTTCAGCCACCATATCTTTGAAACTCGGGCCTTGTGATAACAGAACGATCACTTCATCGCCTTCTTGCCTCAATACAGAACCACGAATATCAATGCTGTTATTACCATGCAACCATAAAGTGCCTGCCATTGAGAAGCCTCGATAGACCGGGATGATGTTACTCATCATCAAGCGCACGCCTTTTTCAGAAACTTCACTGACATGAAAAAGTTCATCTTTGATTCGTATCACTGGGCGCGCCTTTTTAGGGTACTTCAGGCGGTAATACTCACGTTTCTGGGTGAATGACTCTTCACTCATCGATGACTCCCTATCTTTGTTTCATGTTTCTGTTTCTTGGTAAAAATGAACAAGCTAACTATCCGTTGTTTTCTGTTTCAAATCTAAGCTCGAAACATACACATTCATCCAATTGATGACTGTCCATTATATCGACTTTACATAGCAATGCTTTAGCCATTTATGAAGAGACTCTAAAATTCCTGAGGATTCAGTAAAAAATGAGCACTGAATAGAATATGGTATATGCCCCATTCTTAGCAACACTACCTCAGAGCTGAAACAATGCTAGTTGAATACTAAAGCCCACAAATAGAACACCACAAACAATGTTCATCATTTGTGAGGTTCGCTTTTGAACCAACAAGCGCTTGAACGTATCCGCCATTAAGATCACAATCAAGAACCACATCGACACTACTGTCGCCTGAATCCCACCAAGCATCAAACTGTCTGTCACAATCGCATCTTTTGAAACAAATTGAGGGAATATAGAAAGATAAAACAGGACGATTTTAGGATTCAGTAGATTAGTGAGGAGCCCTTTGAAAAATTGATTGTATAGCTTACTTCCCGATGCACTTACCGCATAAAGTACACCCTCTTGAGCACGCAGGGCCGCGCGAAAATGGTTATACCCAAGCCAGACAAGATACAAAACCCCAGCCCACTTAAGCCCTTCAAAGGCCATTGGGGTGTTCGACAATAACAAACTTATGCCGTTGGCCGAGATAAAGGCGTGAAAAAAGAAACCACATGACACGCCCAACACGTTCACAAATGCGAACAGCTTCCTTTGAGTTAAGGCTGTGCTTAATACCAGCAAAGCATTAGGGCCTGGAATAATGGCAATAAAAAACACGATAACAATAAACAGCGATATACTGTCCCAACTCATTTCGAACTCATTTCATGAACATTTTTAGGGCGGACATTGTACGTCCATTCAATGCCATTACAATATGATGAACGTTTAATTATCGCGTATGGCTAACATACATAATTCACGCATAAAATGAGAGCGTTTATCGTGTAACGTTACAAAACTGATTTTCTAACATTTGCAGCCCTGTTAGACTCCACCTCCCTTTTGATACTTGGTTCATTTATGTCATTTGATAGCCTAACCCTTAACCCAAAAACCGTCTCCGCGATCCCATCTCAATTCAATAAGCCGACAGAGATACAGCAAACGGTAATTCCTACAATTATTGCGGGGAAAGACGTGCTGGCGTTGGCTCAAACGGGTAGCGGAAAAACGTTGGCATTTGGCTTACCTTTGCTGAACAACATCAAGCATGATGTAAATGAACTACAAGCGATAATCATTGTTCCAACCCGTGAACTTGCCTCTCAAGTAACCAAAGCACTAGAACCCATCGCAAGCACACTTGATATCAAAACGGTGACACTAACTGGTGGTGTTGATATCGAGATCCAGCAACAGCAATTGTTAGAAAAGCCACAACTCGTGATCGCAACTCCTGGCCGCCTACATGCCGTTATTCAAGAGAACAAGCTCGAGCTAACCCAATGCAAGTCTTTAATTCTTGATGAGGCAGACCGTTTACTCGACATGGGATTTTGGCCAGATGTTCAAACCATTATTTCTGCTCTTCCTAAAAAGCATCAAACACTGCTGTTTTCGGCTACGCTGCCAAAAGAGCTGATCAGTCAGACTGAGGCGCTTCTTGTTAATCCAGTAAAGGTCACAACGCATCAAGAAAACAGCGTGGTCGCGGCTATTGAAGAAACTCTGTACTTAGTGAACAAAGGCAGTAAAGCTCAAGCGCTGATCGCCCTAGTCAATCAGCACGCATGGTCGCAGGTATTGGTATTTATTGGCGCAAAAGACAATGCTGATGCATTAACCAAGCGATTGAATAAGGCCAAAATCAGTGTAAATGCGCTACACGGAAATAAGAGCCAAGAAGAGCGAGAGCAAGCATTAGAGAATTTCAAAAATGGCACGACTCGTGTGCTTATCGCCACCGACGTTATGGCTAGAGGCATCCATATTGATCAACTACCTGTCGTAATTAACTTTGATTTGCCATCGCATTCGGCGACTTACGTACACCGAGTTGGTCGCACAGCAAGAGCAGGAAGCACGGGGCGCGCAATCTCTCTGGTTAGCCACAGCGAAACTGACTACCTGAATGCAATTCGTACTCTGACCAATAAACCTCTTATGCTACAAGCGTTGGAAGGTTTCCCTGTTACAGACAAACCTGCATCTGAAGCGACAGCTCGCAAACGTCCGCCTAAAGACAAAATGGCTAACCGAAGAACCGCAAAAAAGAAGAGTGTTAAGCAATTTAAGAGCAAACCAAGTTCTTCGAAATAACCTGTTATTCAAAGTAACCACAGAAAATCGAATAGCCCAGTTTGCACTGGGCTTTTTTATGGTTGATCTCATATTAGCAGGACCAAAATACAAACTTATGCCCTCAAACCTCCATAAAGATGCCAACCTAAATGACACTTTTATGAATTATGATGCCAAGGTATTGATTCTTGGTTGCTCAAAAAAAATACTCTAAAATCACGTTGACGCCCCTATATCTGACAACTAGATTTTTCTATTAGTGTCTAAAAACCGGGAGGTCATTGAAATGAAACGTGCAAGCTCTACATATCGATTACAACTGATTAAGGAAGTGGCCACTCGCCGAGATCGTCAGCGTTCTAATGACCCGATGGCAAACTACATACAAAACCTAATAGACAACAAAGATGACTGTGATACCTCGGTGGAGCGTAACCAGAGATTCAGTGGCAGTCATTTTGATGAACATATTGGTGGTTGGGTTAGCGACCATTGGGGTAGCAAATAAGCCGACATCTCTAGTCACTGATATAGTCGATAGAACAGCATCGTTAGTTGTAGAATTAATACCTGCATGAACCTATCATCTGCAACAATTCCCTATCCTAGAGTAAGCAGAAAGTGTCTGAGTTAAAAAGAGAAAAAGAAGTGATGGTTGCCTTCCAAGTGATCCCTCGCGTTAAAGAAGGCAACAACTTCGAAGTGGTTGATAAAGCAATTGAAGTTGTGAAAGCTGCCGATGTGCCTTTCCAAGTCGGAGCTATGGAAACCACGATGAAAGGTGAACTCAACCTACTGTTAGATATCGTTAAAAAAGCAGAACAAGCTTGCTACGATGCAGGGGCTGTAGAAGTGATCACAAACATTAAAATTCACAGTAAAACCACCGAAGCCAATGATACATTTTGCACGTACCATCGTGGTGTAACGAAAGCGAATCACATGTTTGTTTAGCAATATGTTTATTTCAGAAAGCTGTTTATTTAAGAAAACAGGGCTTTAAGAAAGACTCTGAAGAACCAGTGATGTTATTGAAAAGGCATGTCTGAAAGGTGAGAAAGGATTTCCATTCGTTCTTCTTCTGACATCGAATGCCAATCACGCGGAGCCTCTTCAGGGTCATCTTTCGCCCCGATCGGTTTACGATCCAGTGCTTTAACTGGCTCTTTTTTGAATTTTCCGTTCTTTTTATTCATACCGACACCACTCCTTCAGGTACAAAGGTACCTACCTTAATATTACACCCCAACCATTATGTAAAGTAATAGTTACCTCGAGGTTAAATAAAATTTCAATACTTCCTCTTTAGCCGAAAAGATCTCTTTGGGGACTTGTACTTCCCTCTTCGTCAACCGACTTACCAACCAAATTTTTTTGCTTCATTATTTTTCTTCTATAGCGCTGACGACACAGCTTTATGACGTGTAACTGTTCTGACGGCGTCATCGACATCCAATTAAAGCGCTCCTCCCTTTTACGCATACAGCCATTGCAATAGCCTTTGTCATCGCTTGAGCAAACCCCCACGCAAGGGCTTGGAACTTGGAAAAACTCTAACTGCTCCACCCCGCCTCCTTACATAATCAAAATTACGCTTACTATCTCAAAAATAAGCGATTAATTTGTCGCCTAGCTCATGAAATCCATACTAAACTATGACCTTATACTGACACATATAGTGTTTTGTAAACTATACTTTGAACCCATCAAGTTACACTTATTCGGTAACTTCGTTCTTTCCTTTGGAGCCTTATAATATGAAGTTTAGTTCAAAAAAATTACTAGCAGTAGCCGCTTTACCTATGATGCTAGCAGCATGCACAACAACAGGTGATAACGCGATGCAAGTAACACCAACCGATCTACAGCACCATAATTGGGAACTTGCGCAAATTGATGGCAAGAACATTGAGAAAAGCGAACACCAAGCGACACCTCGTCTAGAGATCGGCGAAAAGATGACGGCAAACGGCATGGCTGGTTGTAACAACTTCTTCGGTCAAGGCGAACTAAAAGACGGTCAATTCCGCATTAAGCAAATGGGCATGACCATGAAAATGTGTCACGGCTCAGCAATGGAAATCGAACAATCGGTTTCCGCGACTCTAAGCGAGTGGAGCGACGTAACACTAACAAACGATACGCTAGTATTGAAAAACGATGTACACACGCTAACGTACACAATTCGTGACTGGGTAAACTAATCAGTCAGAGAAACCAAATATTGATTGAAGGAGCCCTAGTGGCTCCTTTTTTATTGCTTTTTTACACTCATGATTCCTTCAAAACTGACACTCATCGCTTACTTTTCGTACCAACCTCCAATAAACCTAAAAAATCTATCATTTGAGTGCAATAAATTCATCAGTTCAACGGTCTGTTGCTAGGATGGTAAGAGCCCTTAAGTAATTGATTGAATTTACTGTTGAATTAGAAATTATTTCAGAAACAGATAGAATAATAGGGCGTGTTGATCTTTCGAGCTGATTTTTGCAGCGAGTTGCTGGGTATTTA